>JBBIRY010000007.1:0-23719 GCA_037441605.1 Actinomycetota bacterium
GGTGGTTACGAGAAGTATCATAACCATTATGATGGCAGTTACGTTCAAGACTTAGCCACCTCGTTTCCGTTGCCATTTATAAGCTTATCTTCGAGCTTGTTGGCCTGTCTTGCAAAAGAGAGACCCATAGCGAAGTAGAGGATGTGAAATAGCAACGCTACTACAAGATAGTTTAGGGTGAAGCCACCCCAGATAGTCTTGCCATACCACCATTCAGCCGTGGAGCTTAAGAAAGGAATCAGCAAAACGCTGGCGAAAAAAATGGCACCATAAGTGAATGAAAGCTTCCTATGAGCCCTAAAACTCATGTCTACCATCTCGGGAGTCTCATGAAATTCACCGTTATTTCCCCCTTGATTCATATGCAACCCTCCAATCTTTAAATATTATTTCTCTTAACTATGAGAACTTGTACGTGAGAGCCTCTAACTACGGCCTCGGCCACGCTGCCAAGTACGTGCCTGGCAAGACCCGTCCTTCCCATGTCTCCCATGACTATGAGATCGAAGCCTTCTTTCTCAGCGAACTTGACGATTTGGGGAGCGACTCCTCCCCTTAGAACCTTGGTCTCACAGCTGACCCCATTGGCATCAGCAAAAGCCTTGGCCAGATTGATTCCGGCTTCAGACTGATGAACTCCGGCTACAGCCTCCTCTTCCAAACGCTCCTCGGGATATAGGAGAGCCTGCTCGCCTGTATCAACGAAAACTGCTGTCAAGCTAGCACCGGAAGCTGCGGCTAGGGCCACGGCTTGTTTGGTCGCTCTGACCGCAGGCGCAGAACCATCGGTTGCTAAAAGGATCTTCTTGTGGGTAAGGGCAACTTTGCCAATCTTATCTTTCGGAAACTCTTCAGCGGTGTGATCGACATAATCCAAATTTTTCACCTCCTTACAGAGCTTTGACATTAATCGACTTACCGGCGATTCGTAAATCGCCATTTGGAGATTGTAACGAAGATTAACTTCCGCTGATACTGAAATTCAGCTAACGAGCCTAAAATGAGAATGAACGGTCGAAATGGATTGGTAGACGGTAATTATCTCATTTTTTGTTCAGTAAAAATCCTTGTTACAATCTCCTTAACAGAAGTCGGATCAATAATAGAATTGTAACAAAAGTTACATATTTGATGCAAGTCGTTTTTTGAAGATTTAAATTCTTGAGATTGAAGAAGGCAATTTAGTGGGATTTTATAGACTGATGTTCAAAATTTAAAGAACCGATCATCTTCAGCCAGTCAAAATCAGACTTCTTCCGGTCATATCAGCCGGTTTAGGTATTGATAGGATATCCAAGGCGGTTGGAGCGACATCGGCCAATATGCCACCGGATGCCAAAGAGACCTTCCTATCCGTCACATAGATGAAGGGAACGGGGTTATTGGTATGAGCGGTGAAACGATCTTTTGTTCCATAATCGACCATCTTTTCGGCATTGCCGTGATCGGCAAGAATGAGGGCTTCTCCGCCCGCCCTCTCGACCGACCGGGCGACCCGGCCCAAGCATTTATCGACAGCCTCTATCGCGCCCACGGCCGCTTCGAAGATGCCGGTGTGACCGACCATATCAGGATTTGCGAAATTCAATATTATAACGTCGAATTTGTCCTTCTCTATCTCAGCAACAACCGCTTCGGTCACTTCGAAGGCGCTCATCTCCGGTTTAAGATCATAGGTCGCAACCTTGGGTGAGGGAATGAGTATACGCTCCTCCCCTTCTTTGGGCGGCTCGACCCCGCCATTGAAGAAGAAAGTAACGTGAGCATACTTTTCGGTCTCGGCGATTCGAAGCTGTTTTAAGCCTTCTTCGGCCAAAACGTCCCCAAAGATATTTTTTGGGATATGAATCGGAAAGGCGACCGGAAGATCGAAATCGGCGTCGTACCTCGTCATGCAGACAAAGTGCGGCGGCAAATAACCGTTCCCCCTCTCAAAGCCGTCAAAGTGGAGGTCGGTCAAAGCCCGGGTTATCTCGCGAGCCCGGTCGGGGCGAAAATTGAAGAAGATGAAAGAGTCCTTCTCTTTGGCGCCCGAGTAGTCGCCGATGACGACCGGCTCTACGAACTCATCATCGACGCCTTCCGCATAAGAGGCCAGGGTGGCCTCGCCTGCGTCTTCCGCCCGCTTGGCCGAGCCCAAAGCGATGGCGTCGAAGGCCCTCTTGACCCTCTCCCACCTCTTATCCCTATCCATCCCGTAGTAGCGCCCGGCAAGGCTGGCAATCCGGCCGATGCCAAGCTGCTGAATAACCTCTTTGAGCTCTGCGATGTATTTTATGCCGCTTCTTGGCGGCGTATCCCGGCCGTCCAAGAAGAGATGGATTAGGACATCGGACAGACCGTGATCTTTGGCCATCTTGAGTAGGGCGTAAAGATGATTTTGATGGCTGTGGACGCCACCGTCGGAGAGGAGGCCCATAAGATGTACGGTTGAAGAGGCCTTTTTCACCTTGTTCATCGCATCAAGGAGACCCTCGTTCTCAAAGAAGGATGAATCGGAGATGGCCATGTTTATCCGGCTGAAATCCTGATAAACAATGCGGCCGGCCCCGATGTTGAGGTGGCCGACCTCAGAGTTTCCCATCTGTCCTTCGGGCAGACCGACCGAGGTGCCCGAAGCGCCTAAGGTGGTGTTGGGGTATCTCTTTAGGATGAGATCCATGTTGGGCGTCTTGGCCGCCAGGATGGCGTTGCCTTTCCTTTCGCCCGTCACCCCCCAACCGTCGAGGATGATTATGGCAAGAGGTTTTGGCCTGTTCTTTGCCACCCCATCTCCTCCTTTATGCTCCGTCAAAACGGACTATTTTTGCAAAGCTCTCGGCCACAAGACTCGCCCCGCCGACCAAGGCTCCGTCGATATCGGCCTTTGACATCAGTTCGGCGATGTTATCGGGCTTTACGCTTCCACCGTAGAGGATGCGGACCAGATTTGCGGCCTCTTCTCCCGCTATCTCGGCCACAAGAGAGCGGATCATACCTATAACTTCTTGGGCTTGATCGGAAGTGGCGGTAAGCCCTGTCCCGATCGCCCAGATCGGCTCGTAGGCTATGACCATCCCTTTGATCTTGGCGGAATCTATCCCTTCAAGACCCTTTCTGACCTGACCTGAGATGATGATCTCGGTAAGATCGGTCTTTCTCTCTCCTTGCGTCTCGCCGACACAAAGAATCGGGGTTATCCCGTTCTCAAGAAGGGCTTTGGTCTTTTTATTTACCATCTCGTCTGTCTCGCCGAATATCTGACGCCTCTCGGAGTGGCCGATGATGCAATATTTCGTACCCATCTCTTTCAGCATTGAGGGAGAGATCTCGCCGGTGAAGGCGCCCTCCTTTTCGAAGTAGACGTTCTGAGCGCCAAGAGAGATTTTGCTCCTAAGTTTTAAGAGAAGGTCGCTAACGCTGCCAAGTGCGGTAAACGGAGGGCAGACCAGAGCCTCGGCCCCGCTCGCCCCCTCTAGAAGTTCTGACAATGATTCGACCAAACTCACAGCTTCAGTACGGCCTTTAAACATCTTCCAGTTTCCGGCAATAAGAGGAGTCCTCATCGAAAATCTCCTTTAAGATCAGGATTACAGTTACGCGTCGAGCAGAGCTTGAAGGCCCGGAAGCGGGCTTCCTTCTAATAGCTTCATCGAGGCTCCGCCTCCGGTTGAGACGAAGGAGGCCTTATCCTCCAGATCGAACTTCCTGAGTGCGGCATCGGAGTCGCCTCCGCCCACAATCGAAGTCGCCTCGGAGTTGACCACGGCCGAAGCTACGCTTTTCGTACCGTTTGCAAACTTATCGATCTCGAAGACGCCCATCGGCCCGTTCCAAAAGATGGTCTTGGCCTTGGCCAGTTGATCTTGGTAGATCGAGATGGTTTTGGGCCCGATATCAAGACCCATCCAGCCGTCTGGGATCTCGTCCACAGAGACGACTTTCGTCTCAGCCTCTGCCGAGATCTCCTTTGCTATGACCACATCGATGGGAAAGAGCAAGTCTACCCCTTTCGCCCTGGCCTTCTCCATCATTGAAACGCAGTGATCAATCTCGTCGTTCTGGCAGAGGGAGTTGCCGATAGTCACCCCTTTAGCTTTGAGGAAAGTAAAGCACATCCCGCCCCCGGTCAAGATGGCATCGACGATATCAAGAAGTTTATCGATAACCCCGATCTTGTCGGAAACCTTGTTTCCTCCCAAGACGGCCATGAACGGTTTTTGTGGAGCATCGAGCATCTTGGTGAGCTCGGTGACCTCTCTTTCCAAAAGAAATCCGGCATAAGCGGGGAGAAACTCGGTTACCCCAACCGTCGAGGCGTGAGCTCTGTGGGCCGTGCCAAAGGCGTCATTGACGAAGACATCGGCAAGAGAGGCCAGCTTTTTTGAGAACTCCTCATCATTCTCTTTCTCGCCCGGGTTGAAGCGGACATTTTCGAGAAGCATCACGCCGCCGTCTTGAAGCGAGCTCGCCATCGCCATGACCTCTTCAGTCACGGTCTTATCGGCCTTCTTGACCGGCGAACCAAGAAGCTCAGAGAGGCGATCTGCGATCGGGTCCAAGCGGACCGCCTCATCTACTTGCCCTTTGGGCCTGCCCAAGTGGGAGATGAGGATAGATTTGGCCCCTTTCTCTTTTAGATAATTCAACGTCGGAAGGACTGCCCTTATCCTGGTATCGTCGGCTACCTTGCGATCGCTTGTGAGAGGCACGTTGAAATCGACCCTGACCAGTGCCCTTTTCCCGGCCAGATTGATATCGCGAATCGTCTTCTTATTGAACATTAATTAACCCCCAGCCTAGGTTTAGCGTTTTAGCCCATTAAGTAGCCGATTAAGTCAACGACCCGGCAGGAGTAGCCCATCTCATTATCGTACCAGGAGAGAACCTTGATCGTCTTGCCATGAGCCATGGTCGAAAGACCGTCTACGATCGAGGAGTAGCTGTTTCCGACGATATCGATGGAGACGATGGGATCCTCGGTGTAGTCCAATATCCCCTCAAATCTTCCTTCGTCGGCCGCTTCTTTTAAAGCGGCGTTGACCTCTTCCACGCTCGCTTCCTTCTCCAGCTCGACAACCAGGTCGACCAGGGACCCGTCTGGGACCGGAACCCTTAGAGCCATGCCGTCCATCTTGCCTTTGAGTTCGGGAATGACTTCTCCGATCGCCTTGGCGGCTCCGGTCGAAGTCGGAATGATCGACATGGCGGCAGCACGGGCCCGGCGCAGATCGGAGTGGACAAGATCCAAGATATTCTGATCATTGGTATAGGCATGAACCGTAGTCATAAAGCCCTTGGCGATGCCGAAGTTATCCATGAGAACCTTGGCTACGGGAGCCAGGCAGTTTGTGGTACAGGAGGCATTGGAGATGATGTGATGCTTATTAGGATCGTATTTATCCTCATTTACGCCAAGGACGATGGTGATGTCGGGATCTTTGGCCGGAGCACTGATGATGACCTTCTTGGCTCCCGCAGTCAGATGCTTGGAAGCTCCGTCGCGGTCGACGAAGCGTCCGGTCGACTCGACGACCACATCGATTCCGAGCGTTTTCCAGGGCAGATTTGCCGGATCACGCTCGGCCAAAACCTTTATCTCCTTCTCATCGACCTTGAGCACGCCGTCGCCCGCCTCGACTTCGGCATCGAAGATACCGGTTATCGAATCATACTTGAGTAGATGTGCCAAGGTTTTGGTATTGGTCAGATCGTTGATGGCCACGATCTCGATATCCTCATCGTAGAAAGCATCCCGAAAAACATTCCGTCCAATCCTACCGAAACCATTGATTCCAACCTTAATAGCCATAATTTCTTCCCCCTTAAAGTCGAATGTTATTTTTTTATATCTATGCTAGATGGCCAGTTTTTTGGCCAGACTTTTCAGCCTCCTGATACGATGATAGACGGCCGACTTGCTTAGCTTGGGATCGCAGAGCTCACCGAGCTCAACGAGGTTCGCCTCGGGAAACTCCACCCTTTTTGAGGCCACCTCAAATAGAGAGCGAGGGATATTCTCTAAGCCCACCTCCTTATCGATGACTTCTATGTCTTTGAGTTGACCGATGGTTGCAAAGGCTGATCTCTTCACGTTGGCGGTATCGCAGTTTACAAGGCGATTGACAGTATTTCTGACCTCTTTGACCACTCTTAAGTCCTCGATCTTTAAGAGCGCTTCATGCCCGCCGACAAGGGCCAAAAATTTCAAGACCCCTTCCGCTCCCTTAATATATATAACATATTTGCTTCTTCTTACGCTCAGCTTGGCCTTGATTTCGAACCTCTCCAAAAGAGCGATCAGGTCCTCTGCCAACTGAGCATTATCTGTGTTCAGTTCAAAATGGTAACCCTTGGCCGGATCCCCCAGAGAGCCGCCGCCCAAAAAGGCCCCCCTTATATATGAGGCGGCGCAGCAATCCCTCTTCACCAGCCTGGATAGAAAGCTTGGAACTATTAACATCTTATCGTCTAAGATGCCGATTTCATTTAGGGCTTGATTGAGTTTGGGTTGGGAGGGAGCGTAGACTATATAATCGTGTCCCTTTTTGAAGTTCGATCTCTTGACGGCAACCTCATGCTCAAGATCGAAGAGATCGGATAGGAGTTTGACCGTCTTCCTGGCGATGGCCGGGTTCTGGCAGGCGCTGTGGACGGCAAACTTGGCCTTGCCCAAGATATGAAATGAACCATCCAACTTGATGATTGCCGAGAGTTCGGCCTTTTTACAACAGGCCTTAGAGGGGATATTCCTTGCAAGTTCGTGCTTGATATCGGAAGAAAACGACATATCGCCCCTGATAATCATGACTATGCCGAGCAAGACCAATTATAACAGAGGGCGCAAGAGCTCACTTAGTTTGAGCGGGTCATGATGACAGGCGAATGTAGGATCGGCAAGATCGGCCAGATGTAGCTCGATTCCCAGTCCCCTGATGACAGTCTCTGAGCCGACTTCGACCGGGATCAGAGCATCGCCGGCCATATTGTCATGATCGGTATTGACCAGCATGTGATCGAATGGGTTTTCACCTACGTGGGCTAGGATGGCTTCAAGATGGTCGCTGGCCGTATAGCCGGTCGTCTCTCCCTTTTGTGCGACCATGTTGCAGACGAAGATCTTCTTGCCCCGGCTCTCCTTTAAGGCTTTGCCTATCCCATCGACCAAAAGATTGGGGATTATGCTGGTGTATAGGCTGCCCGGCCCCACAATAACCTGATCGGCTTCGATTATGGCCTCCACCGCCTCCTTGAAGGCGGGCGGCGACTTAGGTTCGAGCCTCACCCATTCTATGCCGCCCCGCTCGAGCGGTTTGGCTATCTTAGATTCACCCTCTATCAGGCGACCGTCCTTCACTTTGGCCACCAAGGCGACATCGGAGTCTGTGGACGGCAGGACCCTGCCTCGTATATTCAAGATGGAGCTGAGTTCTTTTAAGGCTTGAATGAAATCTCCCCTGATCTCCGTCAGACCGGCCAGGATCAGATTTCCAAGATTGTGGCCGGCAAGTTCGCCCCGCTCAAAGCGGTGCTGAAGGATATCGAAGATTAGCTCTTCCTCATCCGAGAGAGCAACTAAGCAATTCCTGATATCACCCGGTGGAAGGATACCGAGATCCCGCCTTATACGCCCCGAACTTCCGCCGTCATCGGCCACGCTGACGATGGCCGCGATATCCGAAGCATAGAGTTTGGCAGCCCTAAGGACGTTTGGAAGTCCGGTCCCTCCTCCTATCGCCGTGACCGCGCCCGCCTTCGAATTATCTCTTTGCATCATGCGAAGAGAAATCCCTTCCGATATCGCGATGAGTCAGAGTCGAGTTGAAACCCTTCTTTTCAAGAAATCTTTTAGTCTCCTCGGCCAGGGCGACCGAGCGATGAGTGCCGCCTGTGCAGCCGATGGCTATCACCAGGTGGGTCTTGCCCTCGCTTGAGTATTTGGGCAAGAGAAAATTCAAAAGACCGAGAAACTTTGTCAAGAAGACCTTGGTCTCGCTCCGCTTCAAGACAAAATCCTTAACCGGAGTCTCCAGGCCGGTGTGCATCTTGAGCCCCTCTATATAGTGGGGATTGGGCAAGAATCTCACGTCCATGATGAGATCGACGTCATGGGGAATGCCGTATTTGTAGCCGAATGATATGACCGTGATCAACATGCTTTTATCGACTTTGTCGCCAAGAAAGGAGTTTCTGATCTTCTCCCTTAGTTCGCTCACCCTCATGGCTGTGGTGTCAATGACGAGATCGGCTCGGCCCCTGACATCCATCAGCAACGACTTCTCTTTTTCGATGCCCTCAACTACCTGACCGCTTACCGAAAGGGGATGACGACGGCGCGTCTCCTTGAACCGCTTTATCAGCTCATCATTGGAGGCCTCAAGAAAGAGGATATGATAGCTTACGGCCTTCTTGTCTAGCTCATCCAAGGCTGCAAAGATATCTTCGAAGAGATCGCCGAGCCTTACGTCGATGACCAGAGCCACCTTCCTTACCTTGCTTTCGGGCATGCTGAAGAGCTCGACCATCTTCAAGATGAGGCTTGGAGGCAGGTTATCTATGCAGAAGTAGCCCATATCTTCGAAGCATTTTACCGCCTCAGATTTTCCGGCCCCTGAAAACCCGGTTATTATCTTGAAATCGAGATATTCCATCTGATCCATTTAGTCTCCGGCTGAGGCGATCATGTTGGCTACGCTGATGATGACCGAACCGATGAGGGCCGAGGTAAAGCTGTCGATTGTAAAACCCGCAACTAAGGCATCGACCAGTATCAGCATGAAAGCATTGATTACGAAGTTGAACAACCCCAAGGTGATGATGGTTATCGGAAAGGCAAAGAAAGCGATTATCGGCCTGATGACCGTGTTGACTACCGCCAGGACCAAAGCGACCAAAAGAGCGAGAAGAAAACCGTCGACCGTCATTCCCCCCTCTATCCTAACCCCGGGCAGAAAATAAGCGACGGCCAAAATAGCGAGCGCAACTATCACCAGACGAGTCAAGAATCTCAAGACTTATCGACCTCCCTTATCCGATTGAGTAAACGGGCTTTCGTTCCATTATCCTTGCTTTGGACCGAAGAGTCCAGGCGTCTTTTCGGCCTCCATATTCAAGAACCACTCTTTGAGACCAACCGGCCCATTCCAGCCGCCGATCTTTCCGCTTATGGCCACAACCCGGTGGCAGGGGATTATGATGGCAAGCTGGTTTCTCTTCATGGTCGAACCGACCGCCCGTGCCGCTCCGCTATGACCGGCCGCCTCGGTAAGTTCGCCGCCTTTAGAACGCTTTCACCCATCCGATCTCACCTTTCTTAAGTGCTCGAAAAGATCTTTGGCCAGAGGTTTTGAAAGCACCCTCTCAAGATCGGCGAGATCGGCCCGGATTATCCCATCGACCGTCTTGAAGCGATCAATGAGCATCCTTCTTCTCTTGGGGCCGATCTTGGGGAGCCCCTCCAGAGCCGAGGAGAGCATCGAAGCGCTCCTCAGAGTTACCTGATAGTTTAGGGCAAAGCGGTGGGCCTCATCGCGCAGGCGGATGAGAAGCTTTAGAGCCGGGTCATCCTTTTCTTTTTTGATTGGGCCAGAGATCCCCCGGCTGTAAATCTCCTCTTCACGCTTGGCAAGGGAGATGAGACCTATCTCTTCCAGCCCGAGTTCGCTTAAAGCCTTCTTGGCGGCGGCGAGTTGGGCCGGTCCCCCGTCTACCAAAATCAAATCGGGCTTTTTGGCAAAGCTCGAAAAGGGATCTGCGCCGGCTTGAAGATACCTCGCAAAGCGCCTCCTTATCACCTCTTCGATCATGGCCACATCGTTCATGCCCATATCGTAATCTATCTTGAACCTGCGGTAATCCGCCTTAAGCGGCAGACCCTCCTCGAAGACGACCATCGAGGCGACCGAATCCTTGCCCATCAGGGTGGAGACATCGTAGGCCTCGATCCTGCTTGGCACCTTTTTGAGTTTGAGCGCCGCTTTTAGATCTTCAAGGATTGTGTTCTCCTCCCGCCTCCCCTTGAGCCGCTCGGCGTGAAAATCGAGAGCGTGGGCCGCATTCTTGGCCGCTAGCTCAACCAGGCGTTTTCTTATCCCTTGCCTGGGGACGACTATCTCGACCTTATTCCCTCTCTTCTTTCTCAGGTGGGCCTCGATGAGCTCTTTATCTTCGACTTCGCTTAAGACGAATATCTTTTTGGGAAGAAAGCCCGGGCCAAAGTAGAATTGCTTAATGAAGGCCGAAGCTATGCTCTCGCCTTCGATGCTTCGAAGTCTTAGCTCGTGGGTAGCCGCCCCAACCATCTTGCCCGCCCTCAAATGCAGAACCGAGGCGACGGCGATCTTGCCCTTGGCAGCAATGGCCACGTAGTCGTGATCGTCCTCGTTTGAGAGGATCATCTTCTGGCTTTTGGCCATCTCTTCGATCGCCCATATCTTATCCCGCAGCATGGCCGCCCGCTCGTACTCATGACCCTTGGAGGCCGTTTCTATATCCCGCTTCAAGGCCGAGACGACCTTGGCGTAGCGACCCTCCAAAAAAGCGATCACATCGGCTACAAGGAGACTGTAATCGTCTTTTGTGATCGCCCCGATGCAGGGGGCCGAACAGATCTTAAGGTGAGCATAGAGACAAGACGAGCCGTCCTTTTTGGCCTTATTGAATTTGGCGTTTGAGCAGGTGCGCAAGGGAAAGATCTTGCGCAAGGTATCGAGCGCCTCTCTCATCGCCTGAGCCCGCACGTAAGGGCCAAAATATCTATAATCGTTCCGCTTTTCGCCCCTTAAGACCATAACTTTGGGATAGTCTTCTTTAAGGCTTATGGCGATGAAGGGGTAGCTTTTATCATCCCTTAAGCTCACATTATATTTGGGCTTATGCCGCTTGATGAGGGTAGACTCCAAAATGAGCGCCTCGATCTCGCTATCGGTCAAAAGGTAGTCGATCGAATCTACCCTCTCGACCATCTTGGCCGTCTTTGGCGGATGTCTTGAGACGCCTTGAAAGTAGGACCTCACCCTCTTCTTTAAGGATAGGGCTTTGCCGATGTAGATGGGGTTCGATTTGTCGTCCTTGAAGATGTAGACGCCGGGTCCGTCCGGCAGATTTTCGAACTCTTTTTTAAGATTAACCGGTATAGACATCGCATTAGGATTATACCACAAAGACCAAGATAACCCCCATCTAACTGGAGGTTATCTTCTACAAACCATCCGTCTTTCGATGCCAACTTTTAAAAAGCTCGAAGGCTTTTATTCGCCCTTCGACTTCAAGGCGCCGCCACACTCCGGACAACCCTCTCCCTTTCGGCCTTCCGTTTCATGGCCGTTCGGACAGGTGAGGATGATCGGCTTATCAGCAGCTCCGTAAGAGAGCTCAGCCTCCTTGCTCACATATCTGCCGGGATCCTCCTTGAACTCGTTCAAACACTTTTCGCTGCAGAAATGGTAATCTGTGCCCTCGTGATGATGCTTAAGCCCTTGCCCTGTTTCAAGGTCTATACCGCAAACGGCGTCCTTTTTGCTCTTTTTTACGTACATCTTATATGCCTCCCCAATGCGATTGTCGATTTTAAAGGAGCATAAAAGATGTGTGATCCAGAGCGCTCCTTCATTAAGGGTTGTGCATCCTAATCAACAATATAGTGTAAGTCGAGCCACCAGGCAAATCGTAAAAGATAAATGATTTATACTCTTTTCTCAGCCCCTTCTCAGATAACTTAGCTATCATTCAATTATCAATTTTGGAAGGAGGTAAAGAGATGGGTGAAGAGACAACGCTCAAGAACGAGGAGTCAAAGAGGGAGAACGACTCTTCTAAAAAGAGCTCAACCATTGCAGTCCCCAAGTACCTGGTTCTAATTAGCATCATACTGATGGGAGCACTGCTCATTTTTGGACTCTCTCTTGCCTTTGGCAGGAGCCTTGGGCTAAGGTTCGATCGCAGGCAAGCTCCGTACGCCGAGAGGTTTGACACGATGATGGGAAGGAGGGGGTTTCGGGACGGCTCTAGAGTCTACCCGAAAGACGGCTTTGGCCAAGGTCGGTATTGTCCAGGTTATGATGATGCCGAAACCAAGAAGCCGGAAAGCGGAGATTTTGTCTGCCCCAATTGCTCCAACCAGAACTAATAGAGGTGGCAAAACTTTCTGGAGATCTGTAAAAGACATATAATTTAAGCGGCCGCAAGAAGTAATAAGACTTAAAAGTTGCGGCCGCTTAAAGGTTTTGGAGAAGAGATGCGAATCCTTCTGGTTGAAGATGAAACCAAGATATCAAGGGCTCTCAAGGCCGGCCTTGAGCGGGAGAGATTTGCTGTCGATGCCGCTCTGACCAGTGATGACGGCTTGAATCTTGCCCTGGTTGAGCCCTATGACCTCATAATATTGGATCGGATGCTGCCCGGAAGCTATGATGGAACCGAGATACTCAAACGGATTAGATCTCAAGGGATCGATGCGCCGGTCATCTTCTTGACCGCCAAGGATAGAACCATAGACCGGGTCGAAGGACTGAACCTTGGGGCCGATGATTACATGGTCAAACCGTTCGCCTTTGAAGAACTCATGGCTAGGATAAGGGCACTCCTTCGCCGTCCCAAAGAGAGCTTGAGCCCGGTCTTAAAATACTTGGACCTCTCTCTGGACAGCAACAATAAAACGGCCAAAAGGGATGGACGCCCCTTGAATCTGACCGCCAAAGAATTCGCCCTTTTGGAATATATGCTCAGGAATCCCGAAAGGACCTTAAGTAAAGATGAGATAGTCGCCCACGTCTGGGATTATGATGCCGACATCCTCCTAAATACCGTTGAGGTGTACGTAGGCTATCTAAGGAAGAAGGTGGACCAGCCCTTCACTGGCCCTCCCCTTATCCATACCAAGCGGGGATTCGGCTATTACTTAGGAGTAAAGAGAGATGTTTAAGCGGGCCGTAATCAAACAGACGATTATATACCTCATCATAATCACCGGGATAAGCCTCTTCTTCAGCCTGAGCATCTACCGAATATCGTCAGGCGCCCTCACAAGAAATTTCCGCCGCCAGGCCGCCGTGGTTGAAGAGATTCAGACCGGACCGATGGGACATCACAGGATGATCTCGATCATGGAAAGCAATCTGGCCGAGACGAGGGCAAGATTGATCTTGGGCCTCCTCTACGCCAACCTCTTCATCCTGGGCGCCTCGGGGGTCGGAAGCTACTATTTGGCCCTCTCAACTTTGCGGCCGATCGAGGAGGCGCATGAAGCCCAGGTCCGCTTCTCGGCCGATGCTTCCCACGAACTCCGCTCGCCGCTCGCCGCCATGCGAACCGAGATAGAGGTCGCCTTAAGAGACACTTCTTTCGGGGACGAGCGCGTAAAAGACCTCTTGAAGAGCAACCTTGAGGAGATCGACAAGCTGACCGAACTCTCAGAGTCCCTACTTAAGCTGGCCGAATCCCCCATTCAAGGATTGCCCAAAGAGACCTTTAACTTAAACCTTCTCGTTAAAGATGCCTTGAAATATCTGGAAACTCAAGCAAAAGACAAGGAGATTGAGATAGACTCCAAGCTCGATGAAGGCCTCACCGTCCATGGCAACCGAACCAGCTTGACCGAACTCTTCGTCATAATCTTGGATAACGCCGTAAACTACAGCGAGAGCGAGAAGACCATTCGCATCAGGGCCGAAAGAGATGGTTCAAAGACCAAGATTACGGTGAGCGACGAAGGTATAGGAATGGATGAGGAGACGATCCTTAAGATATTCGAACGCTTCTTTCGGGCCGACCCCTCGAGACACAAGGATGGAGTAAGAGGTTACGGGCTTGGACTCTCAATAGCCAAAAAGATAGTCGAACTGCACCAGGGAAAGATCTCAGTGAAAAGCGTCCCTTTGCAAGGCACCACCTTCACCATCGAGCTCCCCTCGTAAATTCTATCCCCGAAGGTGCTGGCTCTGCCCTCAAGGGCTCAAGATATATAACTTACCCAGAATGAAGAGGACCCCTACACCGATCAGAATAAGTCCGCTAACCACTTTGACATATCCGATCAGACCCTTATGTCTGGCAAAGAGCTTCAGGAAGGTGCCCACGGCCAAGGCCGAGATTACAAGAGGTAGCCCTAATCCAAGCGAATAGACGAAGAGGAGGCTCGACCCAAGAAGGGCCGAATCGGCCGAGCTCGCCAAGAAAAGGATGGAAGAGAGTATCGGGCCGATGCAGGGTGTCCAACCCACAGCAAAGACCATGCCCATGATGACCGGCGCAAATTCTCCGCCAAGCTTGGGGATGAGTGGTCTCCTCTCGATATCTAAGAATGAGATCTTAATTGCACCGAGCATGTTCAGGCCGAAAACGATGAGGAGAAGGCCACCGGCCATCATAATCTCCCTCCTGAAGTCCGCAATCAGACTCCCCAGAAGGCTTGCGGTCGCCCCCATGAGCGAAAAGATGATCGAAAATCCCAAAACGAAGAGAGCCGTCTTCTTCAGGATGAAAAGGCGATCCTCTCCCCCCTCTTTGAGCCGGCTCAAGGCAATGCCCGAGATGAAGGATATATAGCCGGGTATGAGCGGAAGAACGCAGGGCGAAAGAAATGTCGCCATCCCGGCAAGAAAGACTGATACCAAAGTGATCCGCAATTAACTTCACCCTCTTTATTTTTACCAAGTTATTAATCGGCCGCTTTAAAAGGGTTTAAAACCAGCGGCCACCGGTTTAATATGAATCATGCGGCCGTTTTTTTCAAGGGAGGGATAATGGAAGAGATACTGGAAGAGATCGCCGAAGCAATGAGGAGAGATTTCGATTCCAAGGAGGAGGCCAGGGAGAGGGCGCTCAGCTTTTCCCGCTCGGCCTTAAAGAGCGCAACCGGCGCCGTTAGAGCCATCCATAAGAACGAGTGCCAAAGGGCGAAGGAGATGCTGGCCGAGGCTAAAGAGTCACTGGCAAAAGCCAAGGAATGCCTTCTTTTCCATCAAGATATCTATCACGGCGGATTCATCCACGACTCCTCTAAGGAGTATGCCGAAGCGGCCATAACCTATGCCCTCATCTTAAAGAAGCCCCTGCCCACCCCATCCGAGCTTGAGCTCGATTATCCGGCCTATCTTTCGGGTATAGGTGAGACGATAGGCGAGCTGAGAAGGAATGCTCTCGACTCTTTGGAGAAAGACGATCTTGAGCGGGCCGAAGAGCTCTTGTATATCATGGACGATCTCTATTACTTTCTAGCCTCCTTCTCCTACCCGGACGCCATCACGCCCGGACTTAGAAGAATAGTCGATGTGGCCAGATCAATCATGGAGAAGACCAGAGGCGATATTGTGACCGCCATAGGCCAGAAACGCCTTCAGGATGCCATAAGGGATCTTGGCAAGGGACTCGAAGAAAAATCTTAGAATACCGCAAGGCGGCCGATCAGCCAGAAGGCGATGATATCCAAAAAATTAGCCTTTGCGATCTTAAGTTCCCGATGGTTTCAACCTAGAGCAGATGTTTCAAGAATTTCCCGGTATATGAGGCCTCATTCTTAGCCACCTCTTCGGGAGTTCCGGTCGCGATCACGTGACCGCCCTCCTCGCCCCCTTCGGGACCGAGATCGATCAGATGATCGGCCGTCTTGATCACATCCAATTGATGCTCTATGACCAAAACGGTATTCCCCTCTTCAACCAAGCGGGTCAAGATCGTAAGGAGCTTATCGATATCGGCCAGGTGGAGTCCGGTCGTCGGTTCATCGAGTATATAAAGGGTCCGCCCAGTCGCCCGCTTAGACAGCTCTAAAGAGAGCTTTATCCTCTGTGCTTCGCCGCCCGAGAGCGTGATGGCCGACTGGCCGAGTTTGATATAGCCGAGCCCAACATCAAAGAGGGTCTGAAGGCGCCGTTTGATCTTGGGGATATTCTCAAAGAAACTCAAGGCTTCCTCAACCGACATCTCCAAAACATCGGAGATATTCTTGGCCTTGAAGCGGACCGAAAGCGTCTCTTTGTTGTAGCGCTTCCCCTTGCAGACCTCACAAGGGATGTACACATCCGGCAGAAAATGCATCTCGACTTTGATCGTGCCGTCGCCGCGGCAGGACTCGCAGCGCCCGCCGGCCACATTGAAGCTGAAGCGCCCCTGCTTATAGCCGCGAAGCTTGGCTTCCTTGGTCTCGGCAAAGAGGGCTCGTATCTCATCGAAGACCTTAGTGTATGTGGCCGGGTTGGAACGGGGGGTCCGTCCGATCGGCGACTGATCGATATTGACCACCTTGTCGATATGCTCAAGGCCGTCTATCCTCTCGTGCGCCCCGACGATCTCTTTCGATCTATAGAAATGATTCCTCAAAGCTCCGCTCAAGACATCCGAGATGAGAGTCGACTTACCCGACCCCGAAACCCCGGTCACGCAGACGAATACGCCAAGGGGAATCTCAACGTCGATCCCCTTTAAGTTGTGCTCTCTGGCTCCTCTGATGATGATTGAGCGGCCAGGGACGGCCTTTCGCCTCTCTTTGGGAAGCTCGATCTTCATCTCACCGCTCAAGAATTTGGCCGTGAGCGAATCTTTGGATTTTAAGATCTTCTCTAAAGGGCCGGCGGCCACTATTTTACCGCCGTGGGCGCCGGCGCCGGGCCCGATATCGACGATGAAGTCGGCGGCACGGATCGTATCCTCATCATGCTCGATGACGATGACGGTGTTGCCAAGCTCCTTTAGATTTTTGAGCGTTGCGATCAGTTTTTCGTTGTCCCTTTGATGAAGGCCGATGCTCGGCTCGTCCAAGACATAAAGGACACCGACCAAGCCCGAACCAATCTGGGTGGCAAGCCTAATCCTTTGAGCCTCGCCACCGGCTAAGGTGGCCGCCGGGCGGTCTATGGTGATGTAGGCGAGACCGACATCGACCAAGAATTTCAAGCGCGCCTCAATCTCAGAGATCAACCCCGCCCCGATCGCCCGCTCCCGCTCGGTCAGCTCGATCTCTAAGAAGAACTTCAGCGCCTCTTTGGCCGACTTATGGGTCAACTCGTGGATGCTTAAATCCCCGAACTTTACAGCCAGACTCTCTGGCTTAAGGCGGGCGCCGCCGCAAGCGGCGCAGGGCATATCTCTCATGAATTGCTCAATCTTCTCGCGCGAGTACTCCGAGTCGGATTCGCGGTAACGGCGCTCAAGGTTGTTTATGACCCCTTCGAAAGCGGAGCGGTAAACTCTCCTTTGGCCTCTTGCGTTGCGGTAGGTAATCTCAATCCTCTCCCCATCGCTTCCATAAAAAAGTATCGCCTTCTCTCTTTCGGAGAGTTTTGAGAACGCCTTATCCATGTCTATCCCGTATCTTTCGGCGACCGATCTTATCATCGAAGGATAGAAGTTCATTTTGCCGTTATAGAAGGGGGCAATCGCCCCTTCGCTTAAGCTCAAACTCGGATTCGGCACGACAAGCTCGGGATCGACGACCTTGGTTGAACCAAGACCGGTGCAGACCTTGCAGGCCCCGTATGGGGAATTGAAAGAGAACATGCGGGCAGTCAGCTCCTCGAAGCTGATGGCGCAGTTAAGACAGGCAAACTTCAGGCTATAGGTCGTCTCGCCCTCCCCCTCGACTTGGATGGTAACCAGCCCATCGGAGAGTTCCAAGGCGGTCTCGACCGAATCGGCGAGGCGCCGCTCAATCCCTTCCTTCATAACCAGGCGATCGACTAGAGCCTCTATGCTGTGAATTGCGTACTTATCCAGCTTTATCTCCTCGGATAGCTCGATGACATCTCCGTTGACCCTGGCCCTAGAGAAGCCCTTTGAGCGTAAGTCTCCCAAGAGTTTGATATGTTCACCCTTCTTCCCCCTGATGATCGGGGAGAGGACCGAAAATTTTGCTCCCACCTTAAGCTTGGATATCTGCTCTATGATCTGCTCGGGACTCTGTTTCGAGATGGGACGGCCGCAAAGATGGCAATGCGGAATGCCGACTCTGGCATAAAGGACACGAAGATAATCGTAGACCTCGGTGATGGTTCCCACGGTCGAGCGGGGATTGCGGCTGGTCGATTTCTGATCGATCGCGACCGCCGGAGATAAGCCTTCGATGTGATCGAGATCGGGCTTCTGCATCTGGCCTAAAAATTGGCGGGCATAAGCCGATAGCGACTCGACGTAACGCCTCTGGCCTTCGGCGTAGATGGTATCCATGGCCAGCGAAGATTTGCCTGAGCCGGAAAGGCCGGTGATCACGATCAGTCTGTCTCTGGGTATATCGAGGTTTATGTTCTTTAGGTTATGCTCTCTAGCTCCCCTAATGACTATCTTTTCCAGCAAATGGAGATCATCCTCTCAAAGATGATTATACAACGGCGGTAAAGCATTACGGCCGCTTAAACCAAGTGCCTCGCTCGTCTTTCATTGACCCCATCAATTTGACTTATTAAAAGCCCGGGTGTAATAACCTAATACATTCTTTAGTCGTCCAAAAGAAAGCGGGCCATCATCAAGGCGGGGGAAGTCCCCAAAGATCTCACCCATTAAGGCGAGGGAAGCCTAACCCTTTATCTCCTCTTTGAGGGCGGATATCTCGTCTCGAAGCGAGGCCGCCTCCTCGAATCTTAGCTCCTCGGCGGCCAGGCGCATCTCCTCTTCTAAGGCCATGATGACGCGCTTTCTCTCATCTTTTGGGAGATCAAAGAGGATCTTCTCCTTGCCCTTTTTGATCCCTGCTTTATGAGAGGCTCTCTCGCCCTTTGCCCCTTCCAAGATATCAAGGACCGCTTTTCGGATCGATTTGGGCTCGATGCCGTTTTTCAGATTATACTCCGACTGAAGTTTTCTCCTTCGGTTGGTCTCGCTTATGGCCCGCTCCATCGAGGGGGTGACACTATCGGCATACATGATGACTTGGCCGGCCACGTTCCTGGCCGAGCGTCCGATCGTCTGAATCAAGGAGCGCTCGCTGCGCAAAAATCCTTCCTTATCAGCGTCCAAGATGGCTACGAGCGAGACTTCCGGCAGATCGAGCCCTTCGCGAAGAAGGTTGATTCCGACCAGGACATCAAACTTGCCGCTTCTAAGATCTGTAATTATCTCGACCCGCTCGATGGTATCGATGTCGGAGTGGAGATAGCGAACCTTAACCCCGGCCCCGGCCAGATAATCCGTCAAATCCTCGGCCATCTTCTTGGTCAGCGTCGTCACCAAGACCCGCTCCTCCCTTTCGACCCTCTTCCTTATCTCAGAGAGCAGGTCATCTATCTGATGGGCGGAGGGACGCACCAAAACTTCGGGATCGATCAACCCTGTCGGCCTGATGATCTGCTCGACGACGCTCGAAGAGATTGATAGCTCGTAGTCGCCGGGGGTCGCGCTGACAAAGACGGCTTGGCTGACCATCGATTCGAACTCGTCAAATTTTAAGGGCCGATTATCAAGGGCCGAGGGAAGGCGAAAGCCGTGTTCCACCAGCGTCTCTTTGCGCGATTTGTCGCCGTGGTACATCGCCCTTATTTGCGGGGTGGCGATGTGCGACTCATCTATGATCATCAGAAAATCCTTGGGAAAGTAATGGATCAAGGTATCAGGCGGGTCGCCCGGTGTTTTGCCGGTGAAATGACGCGAGTAGTTCTCTATCCCGCTGCAGTAGCCAATTTCGGCGAGCATCTCCAGATCAAATTTGGTCCTCATCTTGAGACGCTGGGCCTCCAGAAGTTTGCCCCCGCCCTCCAGCTCCTTCAGCCTCACCTTGAGTTCGGCCTCAATCGAACTTAAACCCTCTTTGAGACGTTTGGAGTTGGTCATGAAGTGGGTGGCCGGATAGATGGTAATCTTTTTAAGCCTCTCGAAGATCTCGCCGGTAAGCGGATTTATGCGTAATATCTTTTCGATCTCGTCGCCAAAGGTTTGGATGCGCAGAGCCTCCTCCCCGAAGGCCGGAAAGACCTCGATCGTATCGCCCTTTGCGCGAAAGAGGCCCCTTGAAAATTCGTAGTCGTTGCGTTTGTATTGGATATCGATCAAGCGAAGGAGAAGTTCGTCCCGGTCGACCTGGCCGCCCTCCTCCAAGGTGACCATCTGGGATTGATACTCTTCGGGCGAGCCTAAGTTGTAGATGCAGGAGACCGAAGCGACCACGATCACATCGTCTCTTAAGAGAAGCGAACTCGTGGCCGAGTGGCGCAGGCGGTCTATCTCATCATTGATCGAAAGATCCTTTTCGATGTAGGTATCGGTCGAGGGGATATAGGCTTCCGGCTGGTAGTAATCGTAATAGCTCACGAAGTATTCGACGGCGCTATTTGGGAAGAACTCCTTGAACTCACCGTAGAGCTGGGCGGCCAAGGTCTTATTGGGAGCGATGATTAGGGTCGGCTTCTTTACCTTAGATACCAGATGGGCGATGGTGAAGGTCTTGCCGCTTCCGGTCACACCGAGGAGCGTCTGATAGCGGTCGCCCTTTAAGATTCCTTGATGGAGCCCTTCGATGGCTTTGGGTTGATCGCCCTCCGGAGCGAAGGGGGCATCTATCTCAAATATTGCTCTTTCATCTCCAATCTCGATGACTTCTGCTTCAAGAGGAGAGAGCGGGCTTTATGGCGCCCATCTCGCTTAAGACTTCGTTGACCTTGGCCTTGAGCAGATCGAGGCTGCCGTGGTTGATGATGATGAAGTTGGCGCGCGGAGCGAGTTCTTCGGCCGGGGTCTGGGCGTCCATCCTTATCCTGGCCTCGCCTTCGGTCAAACCCTTATCCAAGATGAGCCGGCCCAATCTCACCTCACCCTTGGCCCAGACCAAGATGACCTTATCGACAATGACATGAATCGGGGTATCGATGAGCAAGGGAGCATCTATGACGATGAGCCCGTCCTTCGATCTTACCCTCTCCTCTTCGACCAGCTCTTTGATCCTGGCAATGATGGGCGGATGGGTGATCTCATCAAGATCCTTTCGGGCTTCCTTGTCGGTGAAGATTATCGAGGCCAGAGCCTTTCGGTTCAAGCTGCAATCCTCGTTTATGACGCCGCTTCCAAAGCGGTGGGCAATCCTGGCCAAAACATCCGAGCCGACGCCCACGACTTCTCTGGCCACCTCATCGGCATCGATCACATAGGCACCTTTCTCCCCGATCATCTTGGAGACGGTGCTCTTGCCAGACCCGGTCCCTCCCGTTACGCCAATTATCATATAATCAACTCCAATGGGTATCGGCCAAGTTTGAGTTTAATTTTAACATATAAGGCCGGTCGCATGCGACCGGCCCCTTTTGACATCATAAAATTTATTGACGAATCTTTTTGTTCTATTTTGCTTGCGGTTTACTCCTCTTTCTGACCCCGCTCTTTCTTCATCTGCTTTAAGGCCTCTTCGAGCGAGCCCGGAGTGGGCGCATTCTTGGCATCCTCCTCGATCTCTATCTTCTTACTATCCTCTAAGATCGCCTCGATGACTGCCTTCGGCTCCTCTCTCTCTTCTTCTGCGGTTTCCTCTGTAGCCGCTTCAGCCTTACTCTCCTCTAAAACTTGCGCCTCTTTTGGCGCAGGCTCTAGATCGATCTTAGCCTTTTCGGCTTGAGCGGCTCCCTCTTCTTGCAGAGGCTCGGCTGCCTCCTCTTTGGCCGCTCCTGATTTTGCCGCCTCCGCCTTGGCTTCTTCAGCCTTGGTCTCTGCGGCGGTCTTCAGGCTTAAGGAGATCTTGCGTTTCTTCAAGTCCACCTCGACTACCCTTGCGCTTACCTCTTGGCCGATGACCAGGATATCTTCAGGGTTTTCGACATGAGAGTCGGAGATTTCGGAGATGTGGATCATGCCCTCCAGATCGTCGCCGAAGGAGACGAAGGCACCGAAGGGTAGGATCTTGGCAATCTTGCCCTGGACCATATCGCCCTTGGCGAGCGAGGCCACCTTCTCCTGCCAGGGGTCGGGGGTGGTCTGCTTTAACCCAAGCGAGATCCTGACCCGCTCGCGGTCGATATCTATGACTTGAACTTTGACTTTATCGCCAACTTCAACGACTTCTGAGGGGTGGTTGACGTGCTCCCAGGAGAGTTCAGAGATGTGGATGAGTCCGTCCAAGCCTCCAAGATCGACGAAGGCGCCGAAGGTCACAATTGAAGAGACGTGGCCCGTGACCATCTGACCCTTTTCGAGTTTGCTAAGAAGTTCCTCGCGGTCCTTCTGCCGGGAATTCTCCAAGATCGCCTTGCGCGAGAGGACGACATTGTTGCGCTTCCTATCCATCTCGATGACCTTGCACTCAAGCTCTTGGCCTATATAGATGGTGAGGTCTCTTACCCGACCGTGCTCGACCAGGGAGGCGGGGAGAAATCCTCTAAGTCCGATGTCCAAGATGAGGCCGCCCTTTACCACCTCTATGACGATTCCGAAAACCGTCTCCTCGTCTTTAGCCGCCTTGATTATCTTATCCCAAGTCCGCTCGTACTTGGCCCGCTTCTTGGAAAGGATGAGTCGCCCTTCCGCATCCTCCTTCGTCAGGACCATGGCCTCTACCTCTTCGCCAACGGAGAGGACCTCGTTCGGATCGACATCCTTCTTTATGGAGAGTTCCTTTAGGGGAATTACGCCTTCGGATTTATAGCCGATATCGACCAGGACTTCGTTATTGTCTATCTTGACTACCGTGCCGACTATCAAGTCACCCTCGGTGAAGAATTTGATGGTGCTATCATAATCGGGAATCATCACCCCGTTCTCATCCAGCTTCATCCCGCTCTCTTCGAGCAAACTTGCAGTGTTACTTTCGATCATTAACCAACAAACCTCCTAAAAAAATTATCGAACATTAAATATTTCTCTATCTTACCAGCAAAATCCTCTTTTTATTTGGCAATTCTCCAATTATGCCCCATTTTTACCTTAGCTTCCAGTCCCACTTTCAGACTTACAGCCCCCTCCATGCCCCTCTCGATGACGGTGCTCACCCGCTCCGCCTCTTCCTTTGGGGCCTCAAAGACCAGTTCATCATGAACTTGAAGGATCATTTTGGTCTTAAATGAGCCCTCCTTGAGTTCTTTTGCCAAGCGGACCATGGCAATCTTTATTATATCTGCTGCCGTCCCCTGGATCGGAAAGTTAACGGCCAGCCTCTCCCCGAAGCCTCTGGTCTTGTAGTCTTGACTTTTAAGTTCGGGAAATCGCCTCATCCGCCCGGAGATGGTTCTGGCAAACCCCTTTTCGTAAGCGAGTTTTATTTCGTTATCGATGTATCTTTTGACCGCCGGGTAGCGGGCAAAGTAGTCGTCTATATAACGGGCGGCCTCATCTTTGTCGATTTTGAGTTGCTCGGAAAGGCCAAAGGGGCTCAAGCCATAGACGATGCCGAAGTTGACCGCCTTGGCCGCCCTTCTCATCTCGGCGGTAACATCGGCCTCAGCCACCGAGAAGACCTCTGAGGCGGTGAAGGTATGGATATCCTCACCTCGGTTGAAGGCGGCGATCAAATTCTCATCGCCGGAGAGGTGGGCTAAGATTCTCAGCTCGATCTGGGAGTAGTCGGCCACAAGGAGGATGTCTTCGGCCTTGCCTGGAATGAAGGCCTCCCTCATCCTTATCCCCAGTTCAGTCCGTATTGGAATATTCTGCAAGTTGGGGTTGCTGCTAGAGAGGCGCCCGGTCGCCGTAACTGTCTGATTGAAGCTGGTACGAAGGCGCCCGCTTCCTGGATCGACGAGTTTTGGCAGAGGCAAGAGGTAAGTCGAAAGGAGCTTGTGAATCTCTCTGTATTTTAGAATCTTCTCGATTGCCGGATGCTCTGCGGCCAGAGACGCCA
>JBBIRY010000008.1:0-23219 GCA_037441605.1 Actinomycetota bacterium
GAGATGTCCACGCGGTAAGTTTGGCCACCAATCTGCTGGCTGCCGTCATAGATAATCACCTTCTCAAAGGAAATAAGCTCAAGATCGATCAGAATACCATCAGCTGGAACCGGGTGGTCGATGTGAGCGATAGGGTTTTAAGAAATGTAATCATCGGCCTTGGCGGCAAGATAAACGGGATCCCCCGTGAGGCCGGCTTCGATATCTCGGTCGCCTCCGAAGTCATGGCCGTCTTGGCTATGGCGAGCGACCTAAAAGATCTTCGGACGCGTTTGGGTCGGATAGTCGTCGCTCTCAATGAGGATGGAAAGCCGGTCACGGCCGAAGATTTAGAGTGCGCCGGTGCGATGACGGTCCTCATGAAGGATGCCATCAAGCCCACTCTCATTCAGACGACCGAGAATACCCCGGTCATGGTCCACGCCGGGCCCTTCGCCAACATCGCGCAAGGAAACAGCTCGATCATCGCCGACCGGATCGCCCTTCGTTTGGCCGACTACGTCGTGACCGAGAGCGGTTTTGGAGCCGATCTTGGAGCCGAAAAATTCATGAACATAAAATGTCGGGCAAGCGGGCTTACGCCGGCTTGTGCCGTGGTTGTGGCCACGGTCCGCGCCCTTAAGATGCACAGCGGCCGCTTTACGGTAGTTGCCGGCAAACCACTCGATCCGGCCTTAACCCAAGAGGATTTGGATTCGCTCTCTCTTGGCATCGCCAACCTGGAAGCTCACATCGCAAGCCTCAAGAACTTCGGCATCCCGGTCGTCGTTGCCGTCAACAGGTTTTTGACCGACACCGATAACGAGATCGAGCTGATCAAGAAGCGGGCCATAGAAGCCGGGGCCGAAGACGCGGCCGTGAGCGAGGTCTGGGCTAAGGGCGGAGCCGGCGGAGCCGAGCTCGCCGAGGCGGTCGTCAAAGCGGCCGAGAAACCATCTAAGTTCAAATTGCTCTACCCAGATGACGCCTCGATCAAAGAAAAGATCGAAACGATCGCCACCAAGATCTATGGGGCCGATGGGGTTGACTACTCGCCGGTCGCCCTCAAGAAGATAGAGACCTTTACCGAGCTCGGCTGGGGCAACCTGCCGATCTGTATGGCCAAGACCCACCTTTCGATCTCGCATGATCCGGCCTTAAAGGGGCGCCCCAAGGGCTTTCGGGTGCCGATTCGAGATATCCGCCCCTCGATCGGGGCGGGATTCCTCTATCCGCTCCTTGGCGACATGAGGACGATGCCGGGGCTGCCTTCGGTGCCGGCCTCAACCAAGGTTGATATCGACGATCAGGGCCGCGTGGTCGGATTATTCTAATACAAAGGGAAGTCCAATAGATGCCGCATAAGATCGGGTTTCTGCCTGATGATATCCATACCGAGCTTGAGGAGGGGGAAGATATCCTCTCCGCGCTTACCAAGCTTGGAGTCAAGATAAAGGCCTCCTGCGGCGGGGCCGGCAGTTGCGGCAGTTGTAAATTGATCCTTGAAAAAGGCGAAATAGGTGAGGCCGGCGGCGAGAAGCTCAGTCGAAAAGAGAGGGATCAGGGCTACTTTCTCTCCTGCAAAGCCACCCCGATGAGCGACCTTGTGGTTAGGATTCCGATAGAGTCGCGCCAGAACGATCTTATCGATCTAGCGCTGGCTCAGGGCGAGCCCGGTGACTTATTGGAAGTCCTTAACGGCCTTGAAGGCGAGATGCCGGTAAGAAAGGTCTTTCTTAAGTTAGCAAAGGCCGATCTCTCCGACAATTTGGCCGATCTTGCCCGCATAAAGAGGGGGCTTAAGGTAGAGCTTGCCACGGAGAAGGAGATAGTTGCCGGCTTGCCCCTCATTCGATCGCTTGGCAAACCGCTTCGAGCCGCTGATTTTCAGGTCACCGTGACCTTCATCGAGGAAGAGGAGCGGATAGAAGTGATTCGGGTCGAGCCGCTCGATACGACCAAGAGCCATTTGGCGGTGGCGGTCGACGTCGGAACGACCACTATCGGGGCGAGCCTGATCGATCTCGACGCGAAAATCCAGTTGGCCTCGGTTTCGAGCTACAACGCCCAAGCGAGCTTTGGCGATGATGTCATCTCAAGAATAGTTTTTGCCGCAAAGCCGGGCGGGCTTGATAAGCTCAAAGGGGCGGTCATCAAGACTATCCTTGAGCTCATGATAAGGCTCCTTGAAAAGAGCGGGCGAAAGTCAAACGAGATATCAGCCCTCTTTATGGCCGGCAACACGATCATGACCCATCTCCTTTTGGGCGTTGATCCCAAATATATCCGGGAAGAGCCCTATATTCCAACGGCCGTCGATTTTCCCTGGATTTTGGGGAGCGAGATAGAGTTGGATGAGTTCGAATCGGTTCCCATTTTCATGATTCCTTCGGTTGCAAGCTATGTCGGGGGCGATATAGTCTCCGGCGTCGTCGCTTCCAAGATCTCTCTTGGTGAGAAGCTGACCCTCTTCATAGATGTCGGCACCAACGGCGAGATAGTTTTGGGCGGCAAGGATTGGCTTATGGCCTGCTCCTGTTCGGCCGGACCGGCCTTTGAAGGCGGCGGGGTCAAGGACGGGATGAAGGCCTCAAAGGGGGCCATCGAGAAGGTGGTCATCGAGGAGGGCAGCCTAAAAGCCGAGTTTTCGGTGATGGGCGATGCAAAACCCGTCGGCATCTGCGGCTCGGGCCTAATTGATCTCTTGGGCGAACTCTTCTTGAAAAAGGTCGTCGATCAAAGGGGCAAGATAGATCCCAGCCTGAAGGGGGAGAGGGTTCGAGAGGGAGAGGGCGGCTTGGAGTATGTGGTCGCCTTTTTGGACGAGACGGCAAGCGGCCGCGACATCGTCATCAGCGAGGCGGACATCGACAATCTGCTTCGGGCCAAGGCGGCGGTCTTTGCCGGGGTCAAGATACTCTTAGAGAGCATGAGTTTGAGCCCCGAGGCGATTGACGAGATACTGATAGCCGGCTCTTTTGGACGCTACCTGGATGTTGAGAAGATCAAGGTAATCGGGATGCTATTTGAGACGGATCCCTCCAAGGTAAGATATGTCGGCAACGCCTCTCTGACCGGGGCGAGCCTGGCCTCTCTTTCAACAGGGGTGATCAATGAGGCGCGCAAGGTGGCTCAGAGGATGACATATCTTGAGCTCAGCGCCGATCACGGTTTTATGGATGCTTATATCTCGGCCCTATTCTTGCCCCACACCGATGTCGAACTCTTCCCGTCGGTGATGAAGAGGTTTAAGGCCGGTGGGGGTTAGAGTTGGCTAAAACGATTGCCGTGGCTGGTAAGGGTGGAGTCGGAAAGACCACCTTAAGCGGTCTTATAATAAAATATCTCCTTGAGCGGAAGATGGGACCGATTCTCGGCGTCGATGCTGACGCTAACTCGAATTTGGGCGAGGTCTTAGGGGTTGAGGTTACCAAATCGATCGGCGGCCTTCGCGAGGATGTGGCCAAAAACGTAGAGCTGATTCCGACCGGGATGCCCAAAGAGGCTTTTTTGGAACTCAAGATCGCCGAAGTTCTGGTCGAGGCGGATGGGTTCGATCTGTTGGTTATGGGCCGCGGCGAGGGGCCGGGCTGTTACTGTTACGTCAATAACATTTTGCGCAAATATATGGAGATTTTGGCCAAGAGCTATCCTTTTGTGGTCATGGATAACGAAGCCGGGATGGAGCATTTGAGCCGGCGCACCACTTACCGGGTCGATCAGCTCATATTAGTCTCGGACGCGGCCCCCAGGGGAATAAGGGCCGCGGCCAACATAAGAGAGCTTTCTATAGATTTGAATTTGAAGATCAAGGAGACTCACCTCATAGTCAACCGGGCTTACGGCCCCGATCTTGATCCGATTTTGATCGAGGAGATTGAACGAGGGGGACTAGACCTTTTGGGAGTGGTCCCGGCCGATCCAAAGCTCGCCGAGCTCGATCTCAATAAGAGGCCGATCTTTGAGCTTTCGAGCGATTCGGTGGCTTATCGGGCCCTTTCCGGTCTTTTGGACCGGCTGAAGATTTAGAGAAAAGTTTTGTTAAACCTATAGAAAAAGGAGTTTTGATGGCGGCAGAGATAATCGATGGCAAAGCCATAGCGGCCGAGATAAGAGCCGAGATGAAGGAGGAGGCGGCAAGCCTTAAAGCTAAAGGGATAGTTCCGGGCCTGGCGGTCGTCATAGTCGGGGAAGACCCGGCCTCAAAAGTCTACGTCGGCCAGAAGGAGAAGGGTTGCGAGGAGATAGGCATCTACTCGGAGAAGCACGCCCTTGCTGCCGATGCTACCGAGGGTGATTTATTGGCCTTGGTTAATAAGCTCAATAAAGATGACAAGATCAACGGCATCTTGGTTCAGCTTCCGCTTCCCGCCCATATCGATGAGAAGAGGGTCCTCTTTGCCATCGATCCGGCCAAGGATGTCGACGGTTTCCATCCCGAAAACATCGGAAAACTTGTAGATCGGAAGAGCACCTTCATGCCCTGCACGCCCCATGGCATCATGGTTTTGATAGAGCGTTCGGGCATAGATATTAGGGGCAAAAGAGCGGTCATAATCGGCCGGAGCAATATCGTCGGCAAACCGATCGCGCTGATGCTCTTGGCCAAGGATGCGACCGTGACCATCTGCCACTCCAAAACGAGCGACCTTGCCTGCCACGCCAAAGAGGCGGATATCCTGGTCGTAGCCATCGGAAGGCCCGAAGCGGTCAAAGGGGACGTCATCAAGGAGGGCGCTGTCGTAATCGACGTCGGCGTCAACCGTTTGGAGAGCGGCAAGCTCGTCGGAGATGTTGAGTTCGAAAGCGCTTCCGAAGTTGCCGGAGCCATCACGCCGGTTCCGGGCGGGGTCGGGCCGATGACGATCACCATGCTTCTTAAGAATACGATCAAGGCTGCCAAGATGGCGGCCAAGGTTAGTTAAGTAGATTCTATCGATAAGATAAGAAGGGAGATTCATAAAAGATGCCATTTCAAGCGCCTGTAGATACTTATCAAGGCAAAGTCAAAGAGGTAAATCTCGGAAAAGAAGGAGCGGCTGTCAAGATTGGCGGCGAGACGACCCTTCCCTTCCACCTCTTCGAGGGCGAGATGCCAAACCGTCCTTTGATAGCCATGGAAGTCTGGGATATCGATCCGGATAACTGGCCGGATGCGGTCAAAGAACCATTTTCGGGCGTCATTTCCGATCCGGTCAAGTGGGCCAAGAAATGCGAAACCGAGTTTGGGGCCGACATGATCTTGGTCAGGCTCATGTCGACCGATCCCAACGGCGACGATAAGGACCCGGCTCAGGCGGCCGAGGTGGTCAAGGCGATTTGTGATGCGGTCAAGATTCCGGTTGCAGCTTACGGCAGCGGAAGCGCTGAGAAGGACGGCGAAGTCTTAAAGAAGGTGGCCGAGGTGACCGAGGGCAGCGCCCTCATCATCGGGCCGTCTCAGGAGGATAATTACCGTCCGATCACGGCCGCGGCCATCGGCTACAAGCACAGCGTCTCGGGGCTCTCTCCGATCGACGTCAATATGGCCAAGCAGCTTAATATTCTCATGACACAATTAGGTCTTAGCGCCGACCATCTGGTCATGGACCCAAGCGGGGCGGCTCTTGGCTACGGCTTGGAGTATGCCTATTCGATCATGGAGCGGTTAAGGCTCGCCGCCCTTCAGCAGAACGACGAGATGACCCAGATGCCAATCCTCTGCGATTTGGGTCGCGAGGTCTGGAAAGCCAAGGAGGCCAAGACGGAAGAGGAGCCGGCCTGGGGCGACCACGTAAAGCGGGGCATAATATGGGAGGCGATGACGGCGGCTTCCATGCTGATTGCCGGGGGAGATATTCTGGTCATGCGCCATCCCGAGGCCGTCAAATTGACCAAGGAATTCATCAAAGAACTTCTGGACTAGTGGGAGGAAACATGGGGACTTGCGCCTGCGAACAAAAGGGCCAATTTACCGACGAGGATACCGCGGCTGTAAAGAGCGTATTGGATGGCTATGGTCAGAAAGAGGGCGAACTCGTCCACGCTCTTCAGGATGTTCAACATGCCTTGGGTTATCTCCCCAAAGAGGCGATGGAGATGATCGCGGACTCATTCAATCTATCATTTGCTCATATCTACGGGGTTGCCTCCTTCTACGCGCATTTCTATTTTGCCCCAAGAGGCAAGAACATCATAAAGGTCTGCACCGGTACCGCCTGTCATGTGCGCGGGGCCAAGGATATTGTAATCGGTCTCGAGGAAGAACTCGGCATCGAAGCCGGCGGGACTACCGATGACATGGAGTTCACTTTGGAGACGGTCAGCTGCGTCGGCTGCTGCGCCTTAGCTCCGGTCGTGGTCGTCAATGAAGAGGTTGTAAAGGAGAAGAAACCCAAGAGGATAGTATCATCCGTTAGGGGAAGCGAAGATGACAAATAAAAGACTTAAAGGCGCAAAAGATCTTGAGCTTTTGAGGAAAGATCTTCTAAAAGGCAGAGAAGAGGAGTCGGCTTCGGTTCGGGTCTGCTGCGGCACCGGCTGTAGGGCTTCGGGCTCGGATAAGATTGTAGAGTCTCTTGAAAGAGAGGCGGCCAAGGCTGGTTTGAATATCAGGGTCTGTCCAACCGGTTGTCAGGGCCTCTGCGAGAAGGGTCCGCTCGTAGTCAGTGTGGTCGATGGAACCTTCTACCACAAAGTCGACGCTTTCGACGCCCCCAAGATAGTCGATTTGACGCTGGGCAGAAAAGAGAAGATAGATCGCCTTCTGCTGAGTGACCCTATAACCGGCGAGCGGGCTCAAACGGAAGAGGAGATACCCTTCTATGCAAAACAGGAGCGGGTGGTCTTGAAGAACTGCGGCCACATCGACCCCGAGTCGATAGAGGATTACATAGCGGCCGGCGGCTATAAAGCCCTGGCCAAGGCGCTCACCGGGATGACACCGGATGAGGTCCTTTCCGAAATCAAGGCGGCGCGTCTTCGCGGCCGCGGCGGAGCCGGCTTCGATGCCGGGGTGAAGTGGGAAGGGGCCAGGAGGGTAAAGTCGGATGTCAAATACATCATCTGCAACGGGGATGAGGGAGATCCGGGCGCCTTCATGGATAGGAGCGTGCTCGAAGGCGATCCCCACGCCGTCATCGAGGGCATGATCATTGCCGCATACGCCGTCGGCGACTCCAAAAACGGCTATATCTATGCCCGCGGCGAGTATCCGCTTGCAGTCAAGAATATGAACATCGCCATAACCCAAGCCAGAGAACTAGGACTGCTCGGCAAGAATATTTTGGGAAGCGGCCTTAACTTCGACGTCGAAGTCAAGAAGGGGGCAGGCGCCTTCATCTGCGGTGAATCGACGGCGCTCATGTATTCGATCGAGGGCAAGCGAGGCATGCCCAGGCCCACCCCGCCAAGATCGGTCGAGAAGGGTCTATACGGCAAACCGACCGTCCTAAATAACGTCGAGACTCTGGCTTGCGTTCCTCCAATCATCGAAAAGGGTGCGGATTGGTTCAGATCGATCGGAACGAAAGGCTCGCCCGGAACCAAGATATTCGCCCTCACCGGCAAGGTCAAGAATACAGGCCTTATCGAAGTGCCCATGGGTATCAGCATCGGTGAGATCATCTACGATATCGGCGGCGGCATCATCGATGATAGGGAATTCAAAGCGGCTCAGATCGGCGGCCCATCCGGCGGCTGCATCCCCAAAGAGCACTTGGATCTCGAGGTCGACTTCGATTCCTTGAGCGAGGTCGGAGCGATGATGGGCTCTGGTGGTCTGGTCATCATGGATGAGAGCGACTGTATGGTCGAGATCGCCCGTTACTTTTTATCCTTCACCCAGGTCGAGTCGTGCGGGAAGTGTCCGCCTTGCAGGATCGGTACCTCTGAAATGCTTAAAATCTTGACCGACATCGTGGAGGGACGGGGCAAAGAAGGCGATATCGAGCGCTTAGAGGAGATCGGAAAGAGGATTCAAGAGACCGCCCTCTGCGGCCTGGGCAAGAGCGCTCCCAACCCGGTTCTCTCGACGATCAGGTATTTTAGGGACGAATATGAGGCTCACATCTTAAAAGACTTCTGTCCGGCCGGCGCCTGCGTGAGCTTGGGTCACTATCGCATCGAGAGCAGTGAGTGCTTGATGTGTAATCTCTGCGTAGAGGTCTGTGCTTTCGATGCCATAATCGAGAAGAGAGGCAGCCTTTACATAGATGAGGTCTATTGCGATAAATGCGGCGCCTGCATCGGTGTCTGCCCGACCAACTGTATTGTAAGGGAGTTCGTCGAAAAGCCGGCTCTTGCCAAGAGCGGAAAGGGGGAGACTAAAGATGAATGAGGGTTGCAGCGTCTCCTTGGCCACAGATTTCTTTAAAGCCTTCTTAGCCGAGAAGATGTGCGCCAAGTGCCTTCCCTGCATGCTGGGCTCTATAGAGATTTTGAGCCTGCTCGAAGGGATCGCAGGGGGCAGAGGCAGACTTAAGGACATCCAAAGCCTCAATAGGTTGGCCGGGGAGATCAGGGAGACGGCTCGCTGTAAGCTGGGCAAAGATGCGGCCGACTTTTTGACAAGTTCTCTTGAGGGCCACAGAGACGGTTACTTGAGCCATATCGAGGATGGAGTCTGCCCCGGTTCTTGCTGCGAAAAGATGACAACTTACGTTATAGATCCGGTTCTCTGCAACGCCTGCGGAGCTTGCAAGGATGTTTGCCAAGAAGGGGCGATCATCGGCGAAGCGCTCATCCCTTATCTTTCCGATAACCGGCCGATGACGATACTTTCCAAACGCTGCAACGGTTGCGGAGCCTGTATAGTTACCTGTATCGGTGGGGCAATAGAAATAGTCTGATCTTTGGAGGGGAGATAATTTGAAGAATAAAGTGAATCTGACAATAAATGATAAGGAGATAGCCGCATTGGAGGGGACGCTTCTAATAGAGGCGGCCAAGTTGGCCGGCGTCGATATCCCACATCTCTGCTATTGTGAAAGCCTGGCCTCTACCGGTTCTTGCCGTCTCTGCATGGTCGAGGTCGAGGGGGCCAAGGGTTTGATCGCCTCCTGCACTCAGAAGGTGAAAGAGGGTATGAAGATTACGACCGACTCGGATAAGATCAGCGAGGCCCGCCGCTTTGTAGTCGATCTCATCCTCTCCAATCACCCCGGCGACTGCTTGAGCTGCGACAAGAACGGCATCTGTGAGCTTCAGAAGTACGCCTATGAGCTTGAGATAGATAAGACCAGTTTTTCGATGAAAGATCAAGGCTACGCTATAGATCGCGATAACCCCTTCTTCGAGCGCAACTATAACCTCTGCATCCTATGCGGCCGCTGCGTCCGCATCTGCAAGAAGCAGAGCGGCGATGTCATAGATTTTGTGAAGAGGGGCATGATGACCAAAGTGGCCACCGCTATGGAGACCGGTCTCCTTGAGGCGGGCTGCGATTTTTGCGGCAGCTGCGTTGCCGTCTGTCCGACGGCCGCTTTGATGGAGAGGGATAGAAGATATAAGGGACGCGAATGGGAGATGGAGAGCACCCAGACCACCTGTTCCTATTGCGGAGCCGGTTGTAAGCTTATTATAGACTCTGCCTTTGGAGCGATGGTCAGGGCAAGGACGGCCGATCCGGCCGACTTCATTTGTACGCGCGGCCGTTTCGGCTTCGACTATGCGGCCAGTCCCAAGCGGATAAAATCACCGATGATTAAGAAGAACGGCAAGCTAAAAGAGGTCTCCTATGACGAGGCGATCAAGTTTGCGGCCGAGCGCTTAAAGGAGATCAAAAAGGCCAAAGGCACTGAGAGCATAGGGGGCTTCATTGGAGCGACCGAAACGAACGAGGCCATTTACCTATTTCAAAAAATGCTTCGATCAGCCCTTGGTACAAACAATATAGATAGCCCGGCCACCTTTCTCGGCGCCGGCTCTTCTTTGGAACTCTTCAAAGCGGTCGGCCAAGACGCCCTTGCCACCCATTTAGACCTGGAGACGGCCGATTTTGTCATCGCCCTATCCGATGGCATCTCTTCTTATCCCCGCCTCTTAGCCGCCTTAAGACGGGCCGCTTCGGCGGGAGCTAAGGTGGTAACGATCGGATCTGGGGAGACGGATAAGAGATTTGCGGCCCTTACCATCAAGGAGGACTCAGAGGGGTTCGCCCTTTTAGCCATCGCCAAGGCGATGGCCGATGATAAAGAGGCGCTCTCTAAGCTCGAAGAGATGGTCGGTTTTGCCGAATTTAAAAAGGTTTTGACCTCTTTAGATGATAAGTCGATTGAGAAGGAGACCTCGGCTCGGGCCCAGGACTTCTCCAAAGTGGCCGCGGAATATTTGGCTGCTAAAAATCCGGTCATAGCCGTCGGGTCCGAGATGTTAAAAGAGGAAAATTTCATCATGCTTTTAACCGCGTTGCTCGCTTTGGGCGGCCGGTTTAAATCTTCGATATTGGTAGACATGGCTCTGGCAAACTTGCGCGGCGCCTTAAGCATGGGGGCTGCGGCCGGTTACTACCCCGGACCCTTAAATGATGATGACGACCTGCGCGCCGTGATGGAGATCTTCGGGACCAAACTGCCCAAAGCCAAGGGGATGAGAGTCGAATCGATGATCGAGAAGATGGGATCGGACCTCGCTGCTTTCTATCTGATTGGCGATGATCTTACAGCTCGTTTTGATGATGGAGCCAAAATAAAAAAGGCTCTGGGCTCTTTAGACTTTCTGATGGTTCAAGATTCGTTTATGACCGGAGCGGCCGAAATGGCCGATCTTATCATTCCGAAGCGCTCATCTTTTGAGGAGGAGGGGACGTATGTCTCCTATGACGGGAGCTTAAGTCAAGTCAGCCCCGCTATAAGCAGCGACTTGAAATCCACGATCGAGGTGATCTCTGACTTAAGCACGGCTTTAGGGTTTAGGATGAAGAGCTCCTCACCCAAAGAGATTGAGAAGGAATTTTTAATCCTTTTGAACGAGGCCAAGGGAAGCGGTGAGGGTAAGGTTAACTTGAGCGGGTTAAATCCAAAGGCGATTAAGAAACCGGGCAAGGAAGAGTTGGTTTTAAGTATTCCTTCGATCGGAAAATTCGGCTTCTACGATGAAAGCCGTATCCTTCATTCAAAATTAGGAACGGTCGCTTTCAGAGCCGGGTCAAGCGGGTATAATAATTTCGCCCAAGATATTTTAAAAGGAGGCGAGCGAGATGAGTAAGAAAAAGGATGAAAAGATTAAGGTGCACCCGGCGGCTCATTCCAAAACGAGCTGCACAGCCAGCGCCAAGATGATAGAGAAGGCCAAGGAGGACGGAGCCTCCACCTTATTTGAGAGGGCCGAAGAGCTCAAGATCTGCTCCTTTGGGTCGGGCGGCACTTGCTGTCGCATCTGTTCTATGGGGCCGTGTCGGGTGACCGAGACTAGGGCCGGGGTCTGCGGGGCGACCGACACCACCGTTGCGGCCAGAAACTTCGCCCGGATGATAGCGGCGGGCACCGCCGCCCACTCCGATCATGCCCGCGAGGTCATCTTCACTTTCATCGCGGCGGCCAAGGGTGAGGCCCCCGGCTACGAGATAAAGGACGAGGAGAAGCTGAAGAGTGTAGCTCGTGACTTCGATATCAAGACCGAGGGTAAGACCAAAAACGAGATCGCCCTCGAACTTGGCGAGAAGGCCTTATCCGAGATGAATCGGCAACAGGGCGAGCTGACCATGCTCAAAAAGGCGCCGGAAAAAAGGCGCGAGGTCTGGAGGAAGGAGGGGCTTGCCCCTCGAGGCGTCGATCGTGAGATAGTCGAGACGATGCACAGGACATCCATCGGCGTCGACCAGGATTACATCAACATAATGGCTCAGGGTTCAAGAACGGCTCTTGCCGATGGCTGGGGCGGCTCGATGCTGGCCACCGAACTTCAAGATATTATGTTCGGCACCCCTGTTCCCTTAAGGTCCAAGGTCAACCTGGGAGTTCTCAAAGAGGATGAGGTCAACATCATCGTTCACGGTCACGAGCCGCTCATCTCAGAGATGATCGCGGTGGCGGCCTTAGATGAGGAGCTCATAGCCGTGGCCAAGAAGGTCGGGGCCAAGGGGATAAATCTTTCGGGCATCTGCTGTACGGCCAACGAGATTTTAATGAGGCGGGGCATCCCGATTGCCGGAGACTTTCTTCAGCAGGAGCTGGCCATCACGACAGGGGCCGTTGAGGCGATGATAGGCGACGTTCAGTGCGTATTGCAGTCTCTTCCGACGGTTGCTTCCTGCTATCACACCGAGATCATCACGACTTCGCCCAAGGCCAAGATAACCGGGGCTACCCACATTGAATTCGATCATCATCACGGCCTTGAGACGGCCAAAGAGATAGTTCGGCGCGCCATCGCGAATTTTCCCAAGCGGGGAAAGGTCGATATCCCAAATGAAGAGATCGAGCTTATAGCCGGTTTCTCTCACGAGACGATCAACTATATGCTGGGCGGACGCTTCCGTGCTTCTTACCGCCCCTTAAATGACAACATAATCAACGGGCGCATCCGGGGCGTGGTCGGCATCGTCGGCTGCAACAATCCACGTGTCAAACACAACTATAGCCACATTACTCTGGTCAAGGAACTGATAGCCAATAACATTTTGGTCCTTACGACTGGCTGCGGGGCTATAACTTGCGCCAAAGAGGGGCTGCTTCTGCCCGAAGCGGCAAAGATGGCCGGGAGCGGTCTGCGCGAAGTCTGCGAGGCGGTCGGCATGCCGCCCGTCCTTCACATGGGCTCCTGCGTCGATAACAGCCGCATCCTTATTGCCGCCTCCGAGATGGTCAAGGAGGGCGGGCTTGGCGATGATATAGGTCAGATCCCGGCCGCCGGTTGCGCGCCCGAATGGATGAGCGAAAAAGCGGTGGCTATCGGTCAGTATTTCGTGGCATCCGGGGCGATAGTCGTCTTTGGCGTCTCCTTCCCCACGGCGGGCAGCGAGGTTTTGAGCGATTACCTCTTCGATAAGATCGAGGAGACCACCGGGGGCAAGTGGGTCTTTGAGCCAGATCCGGTCGAGATGGCCAAAAAGATCATAGCGGCGATAGATGGGAGAAGGAAGGCTCTCGGCATAGATAAAGAGAAAGAGAGAGTCCTCTACGATATGGAGATGAGGAGGGACTTAAAAATTGTCTAAGATAATCGCATCCGGCGCCATCAGGGGAGCACACAAGATATTTACGCGGGCCGAGACCGAGCTTGCCGCGGCCCTTGAGAAATACGGTCCCGACCAGAAGATAGAGCTGCCCAACACCGGCTACTTTCTTCCCGTCATCTACGGCATGACCGGAATCAAGGTGACCAAATTATCCGATTTTGCCGAGATTATGGACTACACCAAGCGGCTGCTTCCCCCCGTCCCGAGCGAAAATGTCTGGCTCCCCTATTTGGGACCGACCTTGGACGCCGGCATGGCTACCCTCTTTGCCGATGAGGTGATCGAGGGGATAAAGTATATAGAGAATCCGCCTTATGCGTTGGGTATCGCACCGACCGATGATAATCTCTTTCTTGGGGCGGCCGATGATGTCATCATGCGCGAGCGGGGCGTTGAGTTTGTCGACGGTTCGGCTCCCGGATTTGCGGCCATAGTCGGGGTCGCCCCGACTAATGAGATCGCGGTCAAGATAGCTCGCGAATTACAGGAGAAGAATATATACGTCTTCATGTCGGGGACAACGGGCGACAAATCTATGGCCGAACAATTGGCCGAAGAAGGGGTGCAGATGGGTTGGGAGACCCGCCTGGTTCCCTTCGGCAAGGATATCACCTCAACCATATTCTCACTTGGCTTTGCCACCCGGGCTGCCCTCTCTTTTGGCGGCGTCCAGCCGGGCGACTATCGCCGGGCACTTCTCTACAACAAGAACCGCATCTTCGCCTTCGTTCTGGCTCTGGGCGAAGTCGACGACGAGAGTTACGCCCAAGCCGCCGGGGCGATCAACTTCGGCTTTCCGACGATCGCCGATACCGATATCCCCGAGATCTTGCCGACGGGCGTCTGCACCTACGAGCACGTCGTCTCCAATGTGCCCCACGATAAGATGGTCGAAAAGGCGATCGAGGTCAGAGGCCTCAAAGTCCAGGTCACCAAGGTCGATATACCCGTTGCTTACGGGCCGGCTTTTGAAGGTGAGCGGATAAGGCGTGAAGATACCTACGCCGAATTCGGCGGCCAGAAGACGACTGCCTTTGAGTTCTTACGGACCAAGTCGATGGAAGAGGTCGAAAACGATAAGGTCGAAGTGGTCGGCAAAGATATCACCGATATTGAGGCGGGCGAGGTTCTGCCGATAGGCATAGTGATAGATGTGGCCGGACGCAAGATGGCCGAGGATTTCGAGTCAGTCCTGGAGCGCCAGGTCCACCACATGATAAACGGAGCCGAGGGTGTCTTCCATATGGGTCAGCGCGATCTCTCCTGGATTAGGATCAGCAAACGAGCCAAAGAGGCCGGTTTTACCTTCGCTCACCTGGGTAAGATCTTGACAGCCAAGCTCGCCGCCGATTATCCGGCCATCGTCGATAAGGTTCAAGTTACCGTCTATACCGATCAAGCCAAAGTCGACGAGATGCTCAAAGAGGCCAGAAAAGCCTATGGCGTTCGCGATGAGAGGGTTAAAGATATGACCGACGAGAAGGTCGATACCTTCTACTCCTGCTCGCTCTGTCAGAGTTTTGCCCCAAATCATATCTGCATCATCACTCCCGAGCGCCTTGGGCTCTGCGGCGCTTATAACTGGCTAGACGGCCGGGCCGCCTATGAGATCAATCCGACCGGACCCAATCAGCCGATCAAAAAGGGCGATACGATCGATGCGGTCAAGGGCCAATGGAAAGAGGTCAATAACTTCATCTTTTCCATGTCCAACCAGGCGATCGAATGCTTCAATGCCTATTCGATGATGGAGGCCCCGATGACCTCTTGCGGCTGCTTCGAGTGCGTGGTAGCCGTCCTGCCCATGGCAAACGGGGTAATGATCGTCAATCGCGAATTTGCCGGAATGACCCCATCAGGCATGAAGTTCTCGACTCTGGCCGGAACGGTCGGTGGTGGGGTTCAGCTGCCCGGTTTCATCGGTATCGGCCGTCAGTACATAACCAGCCGCAAGTTCATCTCGGCCGATGGCGGTTTTAAGCGGATCGCCTGGATGCCCAAGGAGCTCAAAGAGAGTTTGAGAAGCGAGCTTTCCCGCCGGGCCGAAGAGGAAGGCGTACCGGACTTTCTCGATATGATTGCTGACGAGACCAATGCCACCACCGAAGAGGAGGTTATGGAGTTCATGGCCAAGGTCGGTCATCCGGCTCTCGCCATGGATCCGATGTTTTAGTCAGCTTCTCCGCCAGAGGCGGACCTGTCCGCCTATGGCGTGATGGGCCTTCTTGTGAACCTCTGGTTCATGGCCCACAGTCGTCAGCTAAAATATTTAAAAGATAAAAAGGATAAAAGGAGATTTGTATGGCTTTAACCGGACTCGATATCTACAAAAAACTGCCCCAGAAGAATTGCGGAGAATGTTCCATCCCAACTTGCCTTGCCTTCGCCATGAAGCTTGCGGTCGGCCAAGCCCAGCTTGATGCCTGTCCATACGTCTCGGATGAGACCAAAGCCGAACTCTCGGAGGCTTCGGCCCCTCCCATCCGCCTGGTAACGGTGGGGAGCGGAGACAATGCTTTCAAGGTTGGCGAGGAGGCCGTCCTCTTCCGTCACGAGAAGACCTTCTACAATCAGCCCGGTTTTGCCGTATTGATAGATGACTTGATGAGCGAGGCCGAAGTCGATGCCAAGCTGAAAAGATTAGAGACCTCGCAATTTGAAAGGGTCGGTCAGATGCTCAAAGGGGATCTGGTGGCTGTGCGTTCGGCCACAGGCGATGGGGCGAAGTTCTCCGCTCTTGTCCAAAAGGCGGCCGCTACGGGTTATCCTTTGATCTTGCTTGCCGGCGATGCGGCCATCATCAAAGGAGCGCTCGAAGGGGTTAGCGCAAACAAGCCCCTGATCGGTCCGGCTGATTCATCCAACTTCGAAGCGATGGCGGCCCTGGCCAAGGAGGCGGGCTGCTCCTTGATAGTCAAGGCGGAAGAGCTAGAGGCTCTCTCCGGTCTGGTTGAGAAGGTGGTCGCTCTTGGGGTGAAGGATATCGTTCTTGACCCCTCCTCCAAGAATGTGAAGGAGTCACTGAAGGATGCGACCTTCATTCGCCGGGCCGCGCTTAAGAAGAAGTTCAAGCCGCTTGGCTATCCGATCATCTCTTTCCCGTGCGACAATTATAGTGATACCAATATGGAGGCTTTAGCCGCTTCGGTCGCCGTTATGAAATACGCCGGCATAGTCGTCCTTTCCGATCTTGATCCCGAAAGGGCTCTTGCCCTGTTTGTTCTTCGCCAGAATATCTATACCGATCCTCAGAAACCGATGCAGGTGGAGGAGGGTATCTACAAGGTCGGAGAGCCGGGAGAGGACTCCCCCGTCATCATCACGACCAACTTCTCTCTCACCTATTTCACCGTCTTTGGCGAAGTAGAGGCGTCCAAGGTTCCGACCTGGATCTGCATCATGGACGTGGAGGGTCTCTCGGTCCTGACCGCCTGGGCGGCCGGCAAGTTCATCGCCGAGAACATCGGTCCCTTCGTCAAGAGATGCGGCATCACCGATAAGGTAAGCCACAAGAAATTGACCATCCCCGGCTATGTATCTCAGATCAGCGGCGAACTCGCTGAAGAGCTGCCCGACTGGACGATTGAGGTCGGTCCGCGCGAGGCCGGAGATGTGGCCAAATACCTTAAAGCCTGGAAGGCATCTTAAGTTAAATCCAAAACTTTCAAGAGGATGATATGGTTTTTTCATCGGAACGTACCAAGCCGAATAATGTCGCATTGGTCATTGGCGGTGGGGTGGCCGGGGTTCAGGCCGCTCTCGATATGGCCGAGTGTGGGGTCAAAGTCCATCTCATCGAGATGAGTCCGGCCATTGGCGGAAAGATGGCTCAGCTCGATAAGACCTTTCCCACCAATGACTGCGCCATGTGCATCCTCGCTCCAAAGCTGGTCGAGGCGGCCAGGCACAGAAATATCGAGCTCCATACCGGCTCAAGGCTGGTCGGTCTCGAGGGTGAGGCCGGAAACTTCAAAGCCAAGGTCGAAGCCTCTCCCCGCTACGTCGACTTGGCCAAGTGCACGGCTTGCGGCGACTGCGCCTCGGTCTGCCCGGTCAAGGTGACCGACGCATTCGACGAGGGGCTTGGTGAGCGGAAGGCGATCTACATCCCCTACCCTCAGGCGGTCCCCAGAGCCTACGCCATCGATGCGAAGAGTTGCAGGCGCTGCGGCGCTTGCGCAAAGAAGTGCGGACCAAAGGCGATCGATCTGGATGAGGAAGGGAAGATATCGGAGATTGGGGCGGATTCCATCATCATCTCCTCGGGTTTTCGTCTCTTCGATCCGAGCCAAAAAGAGGAGTTTGGCTTTGGCCGTTACGATAACGTTTTAACCAGAATGCAGTTTGAGCGGATGCTGAGTGCCTCTGGCCCGACGGGTGGCGAGATTTTGCGTCCCTCCGACTCCAAGCATCCTGAAAAGATCGCTTTCTTGCAGTGTGTCGGCTCGCGCGACAAGGAGCACGACTACTGCTCCTCCTTCTGCTGCATGTTCGCGACCAAAGAGGCGATCCTGATCAAAGAGCACCTGCCAGCGGCTCAGGCCAAGATATTCCTAAGCGATATGCGCGCTTTCGGCAAGGGCTTTGAGGCCTACTATCGCCGGGCCAAAGATAACTACGGGGTTGAATATATCCGCTCTCGGATCTCGGGGCTCAAGGAGAATCCGATCACAAAGGGACTTACCATCCAGTATGTGGCGGATGGCGGAGAGGTCGCCTTGGAGGAGTTCGATATGGTTATTCTCTCGGTCGGCGGCGAGCCCTCCAAGAGTTTGACCGCCTTGAGTCATGATTGGGGGATTAAGCTCGACAGCCACGGATTCTGTAAGACCGAAAAGTTTTCTCCCCTTGAGACGAGCCGAGATGGGGTTTACGTCTGCGGCTCCTTCATCGAGCCGATGGATATACCCGACAGCGTCATCGGGGCAAGCGGCGCGGCCGCTTATGCCATGGAGAGGATGGCTTTGAAGGAGAGGGTGAAACCGGCCGCCTACCCAACCGAAAGGGATGTAGCAAGTGAGGAGCCTAGGATCGGCGTCTTCATCTGCCACTGCGGTTCCAACATCGCAGGCGTTGTCGATGTCAAAGAAGTGGCCAGGCGAGCAAAAGAACTTCCCTTTGTCGCCCACTCCCAGACCCTCCTCTATGCCTGCTCCGAGGATTCCTTGGAGGCGATCAAGGAGAGGATCGGCGAGCATTCCTTAAACCGTATCGTAGTCTCCTCGTGTACGCCCAGGACGCACGAGCCGCTATTTACCGAAACCTTAAGGGCCGCCCATCTCAACCCCTATCTCTTTGAGATGGCCAATATTCGAGATCAGTGCTCTTGGGTTCACTCCAAAGAGCCCGAAAAGGCAACAGAAAAGGCCTTCGAGCTGACAAAAATGGCGATCGGCCGGGCGGCCAAACTTGAGCCGCTAATGAAAGTTTCATCCCCGCTCAACAGGCGGGCGCTTGTGATCGGCGGCGGACTTGCCGGGATGACGGCCGCGCATAGTCTGGCTGAGCAAGGCATAGAAGTCGATCTGGTCGAAAAGGAGGCCGAGCTCGGCGGCAACCTTCGCTTCATTCGCCACACCTTGGAGGGGGATGACCCCAAAGCCCACCTTGGCCAAGTGATAAAGCGCATCTTGGCAAGCGAGTTCATAACCGTTCACTTAAATTCCAAACCCGTCAAAAACTCGGGTTTTGTCGGCAACTTCACGACCAAGATCGAAACCCCAAGCGGCCCAAAACTGATCGAACACGGCGTCGCCATAATGGCGGTCGGGGCCTCTACCTACCGGGGCGATGAGTACCTTCAAGGGGCGCACTCTGCGGTCGTAAACCAGTTTGAGCTAGAAGAGACTCTGGCCGAAAGGCCACAGCTCATCAAGGATGGGATGAACATCGTCATGATCCAGTGCGTCGGCCCAAAGGATAAGAGCTACTGCAGCCGTCTCTGCTGCTGCTCGGCGGTAAAGAATGCTCTCAAGATAAAAGAGATAAATCCCAAAGCGAACGTCTTCGTCTTATACAAGGATATAAGAACTTTCGGGGCGCGCGAAGCCTACTATACCGAGGCCAGACGGCGCGGGGTCACCTTCATAAGGTTCGATGACGGTACCAAGCCCAAGCTTGAGGCGACAGAAGGCGGAGTGAGGGTTACCGTCCTCGATCCGATTCTAAAGAGAGAGGTCGAGATCTTAGCCGATCTTATCGCTTTGAGCACGGCGACCGTCCCAAATGAGGATATGGCCGAGCTTTCGACCATATTCAAGCTGCCCTTGAGCGAGGATGGCTTCTTCTTGGAGGCCCACATAAAGCTTAGGCCGGTAGATTTTGCCTCCGAGGGCTTCTACCTCTGCGGTCTTGCCCATTATCCTAAGTTCATAGAGGAGAGTCAGGCTCAAGCCAAGGCGGCCGTGGCCAGGGCGCTCGGGGTCTTAAAGAAAGACTCCCTTGAGCTCGGCGGCATGGTGGCCCGGGTTGATCAGGATAGATGCATGGCCTGTTTGACTTGCGTGCGGGTTTGCCCATATTCGGCCCCCAGCCTTGAGCCCGGCGGCAAAGTCCAGATAATCGAGGCCAAGTGCCAAGGTTGCGGCACCTGCGCGGCCGAATGTCCGGGTAGAGCCATAAGCCTCGGTCATTACCTTGACGACCAAATAATGGCCTCGATCACAGCGCTGTTTGCAAGGGGGTCATGTTGAGAGAATTGGAAGGTTTCGAGCCGAAGATAGTCGCTTTTTGTTGCTCGCACTGAGCATACGTCGCTGCGGACCTGGTAGGTTCGATGAGAACTCAATATCCGACCAATCTCAAGGTGCTTAAAGTTCCTTGCAGCGGTCGGGTCGATATGGTCCACATCCTTTCCGCCTTCGAAGAGGGGGCCGACGGGGTGGTAGTGGCCGGCTGTTTGGAGGGGGAGTGCCACTACAAGGATGGCAACATCAAGGCCAAAGAGAGGGTGGTCAAGATCAAGAGGCGGCTTGTCGAGATAGGCTTGGAGGCGGAAAGACTTGAGATGTACAACCTTTCGGCCACGATGGCGGCAAGCTTCGTCGAGATGGCGAGCGAAATGACCGAGCGGGTTAAAGGGCTCGGCCCAAATCCCTTGAAGGATAGAGTTTAAGCCGAGTTAAGGGGGCGATTTAGAGTGATAGTTGCCGAAGCTAAAAGCTTAGGAAAGATAAAAGAGATGCTTGCCTCTCACAAGAGAGTCCTTGTGAGCGGCTGTAATACCTGCATGGCCGTCTGCTTTGCCGGCGGCGAAAAGGAGGCTGCCGTCTTGGCTGCCTCGCTTCGGATGGCTTTTAAGATTGATGGGGTCGATATCGAGATCAAAGAGATGAGTGTCCAACGCCAGTGCGAAAAAGAGTTCACTGAGCCATTAAAGGGCGGGGCAGCCGATTTCGACGCCGTTCTCTCGCTTGGCTGCGGGGCCGGAGTCAACGCGTTGGCCGATATGCTCACCGATACCATCGTCTATCCGGGGGTTGATACCAAATTTATCGGGATAACCGAGTCGGAAGGGGTTTGGGCTTCGCGCTGCAGTGCTTGCGGCGAATGCATTCTCGATCAGACGGCGGGAATCTGTCCGATCAACCGCTGCGCCAAAAACATCCTTCACGGTCCTTGCGGGGGATCGCAAGGCGGCTCTTGCGAGATCTCACGCGATATCCCCTGTGTTTGGCAGCTCATAATCGACCGCATGAAGAGGCTCGGTATCATGGATAAGCTTGGCGGAATAAGGCCGCTCAAGGATTGGTCGGCCGGCTTGAACCCATCAAAGGTGACCAAAGACGAGAGGGATAAATGATGGAAAAGAGCAATCTGGAAAAGGTTTTGAGTCTCGGCGAATTTGCGGTGACGGCCGAACTCGGCCCGCCCAAGGGGGCGGACGGGCAGAAGGTTAAAGAGAAGGCACGCTTACTAAAAGATGTGGCCGACGCAGTCAACATCACCGATTGCCAGACGGCGATCGTGCGCATGAGTTCGATTGCAAGCGCCAAATTGATCATGGATGAGGGCCTTGAGCCGATCGTTCAGATGACGACCAGGGATCGCAACCGGATCGCCCTTCAGAGTGATCTTCTGGGAGCGGCCGCCCTTGGGATCAATAACATTTTATGCTTAACCGGCGATCATCCCAAATTTGGCAATCACCCCGAGGCCAAACCCGTCTTCGATCTCGATTCGATCCAGCTCTCGCTGATGCTAAAGAGGATGCGCGATGATAAGCTCTTCTTAAACGGCGAAGAGCTTCATGGCGCGCCAAACTTCTTCATCGGGGCCGTCGCCAATCCCTTTGCCGATCCCTTCGATTACCGGGCGGTCCGCCTGGCCAAAAAGATTGAGGCCGGAGCCGATTTCATACAGACCCAAATCATCTACAATGTCGAAAAGTTTTTCGATTGGATGGCTCAGGTTAGGGAGATGGGCTTAGATAAGAAGGTTCACATCTTGGCCGGGGTAGCCCCGGTCAAATCGGCCGGCATGGCCAAGTATATGAAGAAGAACGTGCCCGGGATGGACGTTCCGGACTGGGTCATTGAGCGGATGGAGGCGGCCGGCAAGGAAGGCGCCAAAGAAGAGGGGATAAAGATCTGCGTTGAGATAATCGAGAAGGTCAAAAATATAGATGGCGTCCACGGCGTCCATATCATGGCCATCGAGTGGGAGGATGCGGTAGGACCGATTGCCGAGGCGGCCGGTCTTCTGCCCCGGCCCAAATATTAGGAGTCAAATGTCGAGTCTTGCACCCAAAAGGGACATAACCCGCGAAATAGAGAGTCAGGCCGGTTTTTCGATCACCGTCTGCGCCGCCTGCAACAGGTGCACCTCGGGCTGCCCTGTCGCTGCCGATATGGACTTTTCGCCATCACAGATAATCCGCCTACTTCAACTGGGCGACCTTGAGACCGCCCTTTCCAGCCGGACGATCTGGATTTGCCCCTCCTGTTCGCTCTGCACATCGCGCTGCCCAAACGGGGTCGATGTGGCAAGGGTCATGGATCTTTTGCGCGAGCGGGCCTTAAAGGGCGGAGTGCGCCCGGCCATAAGAGAGATTCCCCTCTTTAACGAGGTTTCGGTCGGGAGCATAAAGAAGCACGGCCGCCTCTATGAGTTAGGTTCAATGCTCGCCTACAAACTTAAGAGCGGCGATCTCTTCTCCGATATCGTCATGGGCTTAAAGATGTTTATAAAGGGACGGATGGGTCTCTTTCCGTCAAAGGCCGGCTATCCCAAAGACCTATCCAAGGTGGAAAAGGACCCCGCAGCCAAAGATAAGATAGCCTATTTCAGCGGCTGCTCAATGCATTCCATCGGCAAAGAGCTCAACCTGACGAGTCAGGCCGTCTTGAGCGAACTCGGGATAGAAGTCAGCGAACCGGAAGGTTGGGTCTGCTGCGGCACGACCCCGGCCCACTCGACCTCGCATCTTCTTGCGACAGTTCTGCCAGCCAAAAACTTGGCCTTGATCGAAAGGAGCGGCTTTAACAGCGTTGCTGTGCCTTGCGCCGCCTGTTTCTTCAGGATGAAGGCGGCCGCCCACGACATGAAGGAAGATCTTGATCTGAAAACCAAGGTCGATCAAGAGATCGGCTACTCATATTTAGGAGGGGTCGAAGTAGACCACCTTCTGACCGTTCTCAAAAAACGGACCCAAACCGAAAGGATAACCTCGAGAGTAAAGAAGCCCTTGAGAGGCCTAAAGGTTGCCTGCTATTACGGCTGTTTCTTGAGCCGTCCGGCCGAAGTGACCGGCTCGGAGCATCCGGAGAATCCGAAAGAGATGGATGAATTGATGGAGCTTTTAGGGGCCGAGACACTTGACTGGTCGCATAAGGTGGAGTGCTGCGGGGCGGCCCTCTCTATGACCAAGCGCGAGATGGTCTTAAGGCTCTCCAAGAAGATCATTTTGGAGGCCAAAGAGAGAGGGGCCGATATGATCGCAACCTCCTGCCCGCTCTGTCACGTCAATCTCGACGCGCGCCAAAGCCAGATCGAAAAGGAATATGGGCTCAATCTCGATATGCCCATCGTATATTTTACACAGCTCATGGCAGTGGCTTTCGGCCATGATGAAGCCTCTCTGGGC
>JBBIRY010000009.1:0-22617 GCA_037441605.1 Actinomycetota bacterium
TCAAAATATCCTGGAAGCTCTATCGAAAGTCGAAGAGATATCGAAAGAGAGCGAGCTTAAGGAGACCTTCTTGGGATACTGCAAAGCCCCGAGCCTCAAGATCGAAGAGTTCAACTTCACTTCAGAGACTGAATTCTAACCCCAAAAACCGACTAACCCCCTTACTGGAGGGGCACCAATAAGAGGGTCAGTCGTTTACCCAAACGGGATAATTTTAAATATCGGTCTTTTGGAAGGACATCTTTAGGTAAAAATCGTTTTCAGGCTTGAGATACAAGCTCCTTGATCTTCATCAGGCGCGTCCTGTTCTCCCTTTCCGCCTCGTCCAATTTCATGTTGATGTAGACGATGGTCCGGTTAATCTGAGGAATCAGGACGTGCTCTAAGGCGTTAACCCGACGGCGAGTCTTCTCGATCTCAGCCGCAACAAGCTCGACCGCCTTCTCGTTGGCCGAGAGCTCGACCAGAGAGGGCAGAGTCTCATTTAAGGCAAAAAGAGCCTTATCAAGGACGGCTGGTGTGGTCGAAAGACCGTAGCAATCGAAGGTCCCCTCCTGCTTAACCTTAAACTCGGGCACCTTGACTCCCATCAGGCTCTTCTCGGTAACTTCGATCCGTGTGTTCATTTGAGGAGCTATCAAAGCTTCCTCAATGATTTCGGCCGAAGACTCAGACCTGGCTATGGCAAATATTTGATAGGCTCCGGCCAGATCTTGCTCGATCTCCCTTCTCATATCACGATTCTTTCTGACCAATTCCAGAAACTGCTTCATCAGCTCATCAAGCTTATCTTTAAGAAGCTTGTGGCCCCTCTTGGCCACCGCCATACGCTTCCTGAGCTTGAGAAGCTCCATCCGATTCGGATTTATCTTAAGTTCAGCCATTTATGTTGCTAGCCTCCAGTGCATTGGCGAACGGGCGTTAAACTTTAAGCCGTTTCCTTAACGAATTTGGCCATATATTTATCGATGTGCTCCTCGCGCACCCTCTTCAACTCGGCCTTGGGAAGGCGAGAGACGAGCTCCCAACCAAGATCCAAGGTCTCTTCGATGGAGCGGTTCTCGAACTCGCCTTGTTGAATGAAGCGCTGCTCGAACTCCTCGGAGAACTTGGCGAACCTCTTGTCGATGTCGGAGAGGGCTGCCTCTCCCAAGATGACGGCAAGCTCTTTGGCCTCTTTGCCGCGAGCATAAGCCGCAAAGAGCTGGTTGGAGATGCCCGAATGATCATCGCGGGTCTTGCCCGGCCCGATACCCTTCTCTTTGAGACGCGAAAGCGAGGGCAGAACGTCGATCGGAGGATAGGTTCCCCGCCTGTGCAGATCGCGGCTTAAGATAATCTGACCTTCGGTGATGTAACCGGTAAGATCGGGTATGGGGTGGGTCTTGTCATCTTCGGGCATGGAGAGGATGGGAATCTGAGTAACCGAACCCTTCTTGTCCTTGATTCTACCGGCCCGCTCGTAGATGGTGGCAAGGTCGGTGTAGAGATAACCGGGATAGCCGCGGCGGCCCGGAACCTCTTTACGGGCGGCCGAAACCTCGCGAAGCGCCTCGCAATAGTAGGTCATGTCGGTCAAGATGACCAGAACGTGCATATCCAGATCGTAAGCGAGATACTCGGCAGCGGTCAAGGCAACCCTTGGGGCTGCGATGCGCTCTACGGCCGGATCATCGGCCAAGTTCACATAGAGGACGGCCTTCTCGATGGCTGCGGTCCTCTTGAACTCGCTGATGAAGTACTCGGCTTCCTCAAAGGTGATACCCATGGCGCAGAAGACGACAGCGAACTCCTCGTCTTTACCTAAGACCTGGCTCTGACGGGCAATTTGAGCTGCGAGTTTTGGGTGGGGAAGACCCGATCCGGAAAAGATCGGAAGCTTCTGCCCTTTAACCAGAGGATTCAAACCGTCTATCGAAGAGATGCCAGTCTGAATGAAGTCCTCCGGATAATCGCGGGCGAACGGATTCATCGGATCGCCGTAGATGGAGAGACGCTTCTCGGGAATGATCTCGGGACCATCGTCGATGGAACGGCCAAGGCCGTCGAAGACGCGCCCCAAGATATCCCTGGAAAGACCGACCTCCATAGCTTTTCCGGTGAACCTGATCTTTGTTTGAGTGGTGTTGACGCCGCGGGTTCCCTCAAACGACTGAACCAGCGCCGTATCCTTGGTAACCTCAAGGACATTGCCCCGCCCGATACTGCCATCGGGAAACTGCAGCTCAACCAATTCTCCGTACTTTACACCCTCGACGTTCTCGACGAGCAGAAGGGGTCCGATTACGTCTCGGATGGTCATATACTCTTTTGGCATATTTACTCTCCTCCCTTTGCTGCCATTTTGAACTGAGTTGAGATGGAATCAATGATCTCGTTCAGCTTATAGGTCTCTTCCTCAGTTAAGAATTTAGATCTGGCTATCCTTTCGCGGACCGGAGCCTCCAAGATATCCTTGGTAGCAACGCCCGCCTTGACGGCCTCCAAAGCCTCGTGATGGAAGTGCATGATCGCTTTGAGCATCAAGAACTGTTTCTTGAGTGAGCTGAAGGTATCGACCTCATGGAAGGCATTCTGCTGCAAGAAATCCTCTCGGATCGATCTTGCTGTCTCCATAAGAATCCTCTCATTGAGTGAGAGAGCCTCGACACCGACCAAGCGCACGATTTCCGATAGCTCGGATTCTCTTTGCAAGATGGCCATAGCTTCCGCTCTGAGCTCTTTGAACTCGGGATCAATCTCTTCCGTCCAGTAATCCTCGGCCTCCTTCATGTAGAGCGAATAGCTCTGCAGCCAGTTGATCGAGGGGAAGTGCCTCTGATAGGCCAATTTATCTTCAAGGCCCCAAAAGACCTTGACGACTCGCAAGGTATTCTGAGTTACCGGCTCCGAGAGGTCTCCGCCGGGAGGAGAAACGGCCCCAACGACGGTCAGGCTCCCTTCGCGTCTGTCGCTGCCCAAGCAAACCGTCTTTCCGGCCCTCTCGTAAAAGGCGGCGGCGCGGGTGCCCAGGTAAGCGGGGTAACCCTCTTCGCCGGGCATCTCTTCCAAGCGGCCTGAGATCTCGCGCAAAGCTTCCGCCCAACGAGAGGTCGAGTCGGCCTGGAGGGCGACGCTATAACCCATATCCCTGAAATATTCTGCAATTGTGATACCGGTATAGACCGAAGCCTCACGGGCCGCAACCGGCATGTTGGAAGTGTTGGCGATGAGGACGGTCCTCTTCATGAGCGGCTCGCCCGAGTAGGGATCTTTCAGCTCGGGGAATTCCATCAGAACGTCCGTCATCTCGTTTCCGCGTTCGCCGCAGCCGATGAAGATGATTATCTGGGCATCGGCCCACTTGGCGAATTGGTGTTGGATGACCGTCTTGCCCGAGCCGAAGGGGCCGGGAACGCAAGCGGTTCCTCCTTTGGCCACCGGAAAGAAGGTATCGACGACCCTCTGACCGGTAATTAGCGGGGTGGTCGGAGGAAGCTTGTCCTTATAGGGACGACCCTTTCTGACCGGCCACCTCTGAAGCATGGTGACGGCCGTCTCTTTGCCATCCTTCTCGAGCACGGCCACCGTATCTTCTACGGTGAAGCTGCCCGAAGAGATCTTCTTTACCTTGCCCGAGATTCCGGGCGGCACCATCACTTTATGTTCGATGATCGGGGTCTCCTGAACGGTGCCCAGAACATCTCCCTCTGCAACCTCTGCGCCAACCTCGGCAACCGACTTGAAATCCCATTTTTTCTCCCGGCTTAGTCCGGGAACCTTGATACCGCGGGCGATAAAATCGCCGGATTGGTCACGGATGACATCGAGCGGTCTTTGAACGCCATCGTAGATCGATTCAAGGAGGCCCGGCCCAAGCTCGACGCTCAAAGCCTCTCCGGTAGCATAAACGGGATCGCCCGGTCCAAGTCCGATGGTTTCTTCGTAGACTTGGATAGAGGCGGTCTCCCCCCTGATCTCGATAATCTCGCCCATTAGTCCTTCAGTGCCAACTCTAACCAGGTCATACATCTTGGAGTCCGTAAGTCCCTCTGCGACCACCAGAGGACCGGATACCTTGCCAATTATCCCCTGTTCCATCAGTTCTTCCCTTCTTCACTGAATATATCTATACCTATAGCCTTCTCAACGATCTTCTTTATCCGCTCGAAACCGAGCCCTTCGCCTCCCTTGGCGGGGGGAATTATGAGAACGGCCGGAGTGAATTGATTTCCGCATTCGCACGCCAGATCCTCGATCTCATGATAGACTTCCTCGGTGACCATAATGATCGTATAGTCCTTGGCCATGATATCTGGCCAAAGATCTCTTGCTTCTTTGGGCTCGGAAACCGGATAGGCCTCAAACCCTAAGGCCTGAAAACCGAGGACGGAAGTCCTGTCTCCTATAACCGCTGTTTTAGACATATTGAACACGAACTCTTTCTTTGATCGTTTGCGCCGGCAAGCCGTTCTGCTTGCCGATCAGTGCCAAGCGTAAATCTTTGACCTCGTTCTCCTTGGCTATGATGTAACCGATCAAAGCCTCAAGTCCTATCGGCATGAATTTGGCCTTTTGAAGATAAGCGACCAATATATCATCGGAGCGCTTATCAAAAAGGCTTAAATCGAAGCTGTCGCTAGAACCGGAATCTTTGACCAGCTCGAAATAGGGATGATTTCTGAGCAGTTTCGCCAAGGCTTCCGGAGGCTCGTTATAGAGCGGGATGAGGGTTGCCTTGTCGATGAAACCTCCGTCGGTAAGTGAGGAGACAAAGAATGAGGTATCCCTTTTTAGGTTCTTGGCCCTCAAAAAGACTTTGAGGTTTGCAAGATCAATCGACATTTTGACATATTCGACGAAGAAATCGTTTTTGGTCGATTTTGCCGATTCCAACTGCTGCTTGTAGAAGGCCTTGTCTAAGACTATGTTTATCTGTTGATAATCACCGGTCTCATCAAATCTCTCTTTTGCCTCTCTAACCGCCGAGCCGAAAGGCTCCCTTAAGTCATCGAAAGCTCCCAAAGATATGATCTTCTTGGTTTCTTCAAGCTTAAGGGTGCCCAGCCTCATCCAGAGGTGGCTTACGTCTTTATCGCCGCAACTCTCTTTGAGAAGCATCTTTAAGTTATGAAAATCATACCTTGCCTTAAAGTAGGCCGGGACATCGTAGCCGAGATCAATTTCGGACAAGAACCGGTAGAGACTTACCAGATACTCTTCGAGTCCCCTCTCGACATCCTCAGGAGTGGTCGCCTCGGATAAGAAGCTGCCGTAGTCAGTCTCGGCCAAAATGCGCTTCTGATCGGCAAAATCAGCCGCCTGGGCCAACCTGTCGAGACGGTTTGCACCCAGCATCTTGGTCTCGCGAACCTTGACCCTGCCGACGGCAAATCCGTATTTCATCGGATCGGTTAAAACGCTATACAAGTCAGCTCTCACTCCTTGAGAATTAAATTTTGCTGTCTTCGGCCCTCTTGCCATAATGAGGCGAGAGAGGAGCGGAAGTGTGATGACCGAAAAGAACACCGATTACTCTCGGCTCAATACTCTCCCTGAGCATCTCAATCAGAACCGGAAAGGTGCTATTGATCTCTATCTTTCCGCTCTTTAAGATGAAACCGCCATCGGTCTTTCGGCTCTCTTTGGAGAGTTTCAGTTCGGCCTTATTGCCTTTAGTCTTCAAGGCGGCATTAACATCCTTGACGAAGCCCTCGCCCATCTTATCTTTGTCCGAGGGGGAGAGGATGATCTCCTCATCCCCTTCGAGAGAGGAGGCAAGGATCATCTTCTTAACCAGACCCTCGTACTCTTCCTTCGGAAGGGATTGGACCTTCGAAAGGGCTCCCGCAAAAACCGAGTCGATCATCGATCTCTTCTTGGCCAAGACCGCATTCTTCGCTTCCAGCCTGGCCAAAGAGAGGAGTCTTTTCGACTCCCTTTCCGCCTCGGTTTTAGCCTCGGCGATCAGAGCCGCTTTTTTAGCATCGGCTTCCACCTTGGCCTCATTTTTTATCTTGTCAGCCTCGGCTGTGGCCTCCGCCTTGATGTCATCGGCCGCCTTCTTTGCGTCACTAAGTATTCTATTGATAATATCCTCTAGTGCCATTTAACACACCCTGTTCCAAAGGTTGCCGACTAACCGTTCTGTGCTGCTAAAAGCAGAATAACGGTAACGATTAGAGATAGAACCGCATAGGTTTCAACCAAAGCTGCAAAGATCATGCCCTGTCCGGCCGTCTCGCTCCTCTTGCCAACCATGGCCACGCCGGCAGCTGATACCAGTCCCTGATAGACGGCTGAAATCCAGCAAACAACTGCCACGGGCAAACAAGCGAGAAAGACTTTGAAGCCTTGAATGGCCGGCAAATCTGCCCCCTTGCCTCCGATGAGACCGAAGAATACGGCCACCAAAAGAGCGGTGATGAAACCATAAATACCCTGAGTACCCGGCAGAATACAGAGAACCAGAAGTCCGCCGAATTTGCTGGGATCCTCAGACATAACTCCGGCGGCAACCTTAGCAGCAGAAGCAATACCCATACAGGAACCTATTCCACCACCGATGATTGCAGAAGCCGCTGCAAAAAAAGCCCACTGATAACCGCTTAGACCCAAAAATAAATCGTTCATATGCGTCTTTCGCCTCCTTTCTTTGTTATTCGCAACGATAAAACATCTATGTTAAGTGGTTCCGACTAATCCTTTAAGACTACTTCCTTAGTCTTTATGCTAAATCCGTTGAAATCCTCTCCGCCGCCCTCGAAGAACTTGCTGAAGAATTCGACGTATTGGAGGCGGGCCGGGTGAACGAAGGACCCGATCAGGTTGATTAGAAGATTAAAGACGTGCCCAATTATAAAGATTATGACCATGACGACTATTCCAAAGCCGGGTATCAGGTCCCTGGCTATACCGCCGATGGTATTGAAGCCCCAACCGATAAGGAAGGTCGCTAATCCCAGAGCCATCAGGCGAGAGTAGGAGATGATGTCGCCGATAAAGGCGCTCATGCCGTAGAGGTTGAAGAGCCCGCCACCGATCCTGGTGAAGATATTTCTCGCCCCTGCTCCTGTAAACCAGACCAGAGCTACGGCTCCGACTATGGAGAGCCATTTTCCTGTCTGTAATAGGGGTTCTGGCAGACTCTTGCCAGTGGAGAGAAGTTGAGCGATAAGGATTATCAACCCAGAAAGCAAAACGATTTTCGAGGGTTCAGACATAATTGTATCTATATCAGCCTTATTCTTTATCGCATCAGCCATCTCTATTAGTATTCCAAAAAAGACATGAATTACGCCAAAGACCAAGCAATATATAAGTAGCGTTATCGGTTCAGCGAGCGGATCTAGGATTATGAATTGCCGCAAGAAAGCGGGCAGAACCTCAGCATCCAAAGTGAAGTAGCTTCCGGTCAGCACGCCGGCGATGGTGGTTGTAACCCCGCCATAAGCGAATAGGGTGAGAAAACTTTTGACCTTTTCGCTGACTTTAAGCTTCTTTCTTAGCAAAAGACAGGCCGCCGTCAGTATGATCCCATACGCAACATCGCCCATGGCCATCCCAAAGAAGATGATGAAGAAGGGAGCCAGGAACGGGGTCGGATCGATCTCGCCGTATTTGGGGTTGCCATAGAGCTTGGTCACGACCTCGAAGGGGGCTATGAACTTTTTGTTGCGCAATACAACGGGCGGCTCGTCATCCTCGCCCGGGTCTTCGAAGGTCAAGTCGGCATCCTTGGTAAGACTGAAGACAATCTCACTGAGCTCATCCACTCTTTCTGCCAGAACCCAGCCTTCGAATATGAAGACCTTTTCGGTCCTTGCAAAGTTGCTCTGAACCTCGGACCTATCACGAACACTTGAAAGATAGGTCTTCAAGACAAGCAGGCTATCCTTGGATGAGAGCATCAGCTTGGCTCGGTCACCCAATAAATCCCTATCTGCAGCCAGCTTGGTCAGCTTATCCTCGACGGAGGCTATCGTCTCGGTTGCGGTGCCGCTCGTCTCTGCAAATACGACCTCCTGGAAGCCGTAGTTGCCAAGGATTTGGGCGACTTCAAGCCCTTTTTGTTTTAAATAGACAAGAAAGACGTAATATACTTGAGAGGTATGATCTATTACTTCAATCGTGGCTTCCGTAATCTTTTCGGCCAGGTCGGAGTTTAGCTTATCCAAAGAGGAGACGGGAACGGTTCCGATCGAAACAATGGTGTCGCGGGTCTCTCCGAGGGTGCCCAGATCCAAATCCAACCCAGCCCAAGGAGCAAGCTCCGATTTGAGCGACTTCAGCTTACCGACTTCAGCATCTATGGCCGAGAGCTCTTCGCTTAAGCGATGAGCTTTGTCGTAAAGACCGGCTAAGTCAACATCATCCATTATTCTCTCGAACTCGGCAAAACCAATCTCCACCAATTCCTTTGAAAGGGAGGCCATCATGCCGGTCTTCTTCTTTTCAAAATTCGACAAGAAGTCCAATGTGAAGTTGACTTTAGAGAGGGTTAAATCGACATTTGAGTGATCCGGCTCGAAGCTCTTAACTTGCGAGCCCGATTCGAAGAGCGAGAGATCTTCCTTGAGGTCTATGATGTGAATGAGGCCTTTTTTTTGTATCGCTTTTAAAAGGTCTTCTTTGATCGAGTCATGGGCTATCAAGTGAACTTTCTTGACCTTTAGGACGGCCATCTTTAACCGACCAACTCCTCGACTACCATCTTGATCGAATCCTCGAGCTTACCCTTGGAGGCAGCTTCGATACCCGCCTCTTCCTTCTTGGAGTCTTCTTTGAGTTCGACAGCTTTTCTTTGAGCTTCCTTAACCAAATTATCCTTAAGAGCAGCGGCTTCTGTTTTAGCTTCTTCGACCGCTTTCTTCATCATCTCTTGGGCCTCTCTCTTGGCTGCGAGAATGACCTTCTCGGCTTCGCCCTTGGCTTCTTCGACTATCTTTGCGGCCTGACTCTCGGCTCCAAGTATCTCTTTTAATTTCTCGGCCAATTTAAACTCACCTTTCCTTAACCTAAAAATGCGAAGTGTATTTCAAGCTCGTGATAAAGAATAAGCCCAGCTAAGACAGCGTAAAACGACTTTGTCTCAAGAAACATTGATAAATCTACTACTAACGCTCAATAAGTGCAATAAAAATATCGAAATTCGTGAAAATTTTTGCAAGCAATTCTGGTGCCCGAGGTCGGAGTCGAACCGACACGCCCGTAAGGGCAACGGATTTTAAGTCCGGTGCGTCTGCCTGTTCCGCCACTCGGGCGACGAGCCAAGCTAACCCTAAAACTTTATTAATATAGCAAAGCGATCATTTTAGTTCAAGGAAATATAATAGCCGCCGATATGAGCATTAGTAATATCAATCGATAGGTTTGGTAAATGGATGATCATCTCCAGGCGAGTTCATCGAGATTATCGCCCCATCCAAGATATCTTCTTCGCTGACAATTAACTCACTTAGGCCAAGTCCGAGCATCAACTCATGGAGGATGGCCGCGCCGGAGACTATTATGTCTGCCCTTTTGGGCTCAAGACCGGTCAGACCCTTCCTCTCGCTCAGGCTCATTTTGGCAAGCAGATCTTTTATTCTACCCACTTCTTCAATCGTCAATTTGTGGCCGTTTATTAAATCGGGTTTATATTCGTCCATTTTGAGCGAGATCGAAGCGATGGTGGTGACGGTTCCGGCCACCCCGATGGCCTTCAGTTTCGGCCGCCTGGCCGCCGTTTTTAGAGCCGGGCCCAAAACAAGATGGATGTGAGCATTGATTGCCTCAAGCTCAAAGCTCCCTGGAGGATCTGATCTTAAAAACATCTCAGTCAAGCGGACGCTCCCGATATCCAAACTCACCGCCGATTCAACCCGGCCCCTTTGGCCCAAGATCAGTTCCGTACTGCCACCCCCGATATCGATCACCAAAACCGGTCCGTCATGATTGAGGTTGAAAGTTGCCCCCTTAAAGGCCATGAGGGCCTCCTCTTTGCCGGATAGGACCTTAAGCTTGATCCCCGCGGCCTCTTCGATGAGCTTTATGAAGGAAGATGAGTTTTTGGCATCGCGCACGGCGCTGGTTGCGATGGCCTCTATCCGCTCAGCCCCGCTCTCTTTGGCCCAGGCCGCAAAGACTTGAACTGCCTCGGCCGTCCTCTCCATGGCTGACACCTTAAGAATGCGGGTTTCATCAACTCCCTCGCCAAGCCTGGTTATCTCAGTAATCTTCTTAAGCTCCTTAAGCCTTTCGCCGTCATAATCGGCCAGCAGGAAGCGGGTTGAGTTGGTTCCGATATCGATTGCGGCCAGGATCACTTAGGCCACCTATCACAATAGGAGCAATCGCCATTGAAGGCGATCCAGCCGTCGACTAGGCGGCCGATCGGATTCTTTCCCGTCGCCAAGTAGTGGGCATAATGGCCGTGAAGACATTTCAAGCTGCCGATATCCTTTATTCCGCAGATACCAAGCTCCATCTCGCCCTTCCTCCCCTTTTCTTTCTTAGAGAGAAGGTGCCTTTTTATCTCCCTATACTCGCTGTGAGCCAGCTCAAACTCACCCTTTAACGTCTCATCATGGGCAATCTTACTTTTAAGTATCTTGATCCAGCCGCTCTCCTCAAGGCGGGAGACCAACTTTTTGAGCACGGGGCAACTGAGCCAGAATATCGTCGGAAAGGGAGTCCCATCTTCCAGAATGGGGGAGTTCATTATGAGTTGAGGGTAGTTGGAAGGACAACGCTTGACTACATTTATGACGCCGCGGGGTTTGCGGCCTATCTGCTTTGCGACGATCCGTTCATCTTGCAGGCTCAGTTTGGATGAGCTGCTGATCAAATCATCTAGTCGCTGCTCTGAAAAGGGCTTAGAAAAAATCTCATTATCTTCTGCCATACCGTCTCCTCATCCACTCCCCTTTGAGCCGATTCCATCTCGCCCTCTTCGGCCTTCTCCTCGACGACGACATAGGACTCCTCGTCCGCTTCGACCATGCCTAAGTCTTTACGGGCATAGATCTCAACCCCCTCATCGGTATTTAAGAAGTCTATCTCCTCTTTGAGGCGCTCGTTCTCATTCTGCATCCCGACTATCTTCCGCTTAAGCTCGGGAACCTGGCTTTCGGTCGTAAGCATGGAGATGACGGGGGGATAGAGAAAAAAGATGGCGATCGCGATCAGCCCCAAATAGACCAGGCTAGCCAAATCGATCGGGCGGCGCCTTCTTGGGCGAGCCGGTCTGTTGGGTGAAGACCTTTCTTTGACGGGTTTGCCTTTGATCCCCTCTTGAGCAGATGCTTTTCCCCTCATACCTCATGTACCTTTACCAGATTGGTGTTTCCGGGTAAATTTGCGATGACCCCATCTGTGATGACCACGATATCCCCCTCATATATCATCCGCTCTTCGTACAAATTTGGTGACTTATAGCTTGATGTTGTAAAAGGCCTTCTCTTTCGGGTAGACCGCCGCCGCCCCCAAATCCGACTCTATCCGAAGAAGCTGATTATACTTGCAGACCCGATCGGTCCGGGAAGGGGCTCCCGTCTTTATCTGGCCGGCGTTGGTGGCCACGGCCACATCGGCGATGGTGGTATCCTCGGTCTCGCCGCTCCTGTGGGAGATGACGGCCGTATAGCCGGCCCGTTTGGCCATTTCGATTACGGCCAAGGTCTCGGTTAAGCTGCCTATCTGATTCAACTTGACCAGGATGGAGTTGGCCACGCCCATCTCGATCCCCCTGGCAAGACGTTTAACGCTGGTCACGAAGAGATCGTCCCCGACAAGCTGAACTTTCTTGCCCAGCTTCTCGGTCAACATCTTCCAGCCATCCCAGTCCTCTTCGCTCATGCCGTCCTCTATCGAGATGATGGGATATTTATCGACCCAATCTGAGTAGAACTCGACCATTTCGGCCGGAGAAAGGGTTCGGCCCTCGCCTTCTAAGACATATTTGCCGCTTTTAAAGAATTCTGTCGAAGCCGGATCGAGAGCGATGAAGACGTCGCCGCCCGGCTTGTAGCCGGCCGCCTCTATCGCCTCGATAATGACTTTAAGCGCCTCCTCGTTGGAGGAGAGGTTGGGAGCAAAACCGCCCTCATCTCCGACGGCCGTATTCATCCCGCGCCCATGAAGGACATCCTTTAGCGAATGAAATATCTCTGCCCCCATCCTAAGGGCCTCTTTGAAGGAGGGAGCCCCAACCGGCATGACCATGAACTCCTGGATATCGACGTTGTTATCGGCGTGCTTGCCGCCGTTTAGGATGTTCATCATGGGCACCGGCAAGGTGTGAGCGTCGGCCCCGCCCAGATAGCGGTATAGGGGAAAGCCGTAAGTGTTGGCCGCCGCTTTGGCCGCGGCTAAAGAGACGCCTAAAATCGCATTGGCCCCGAGTTTGCCCTTGTTCTCGGTTCCGTCGAGTTCTATGAGGCGGGCGTCCAAGGCCCTCTGGTCGAAGGCGTCAAGACCGATGAGTTCCTTGGCGATTATCTCGTTTACGTTTTTGACCGCCTTCTCCACCCCTTTGCCAAGGTAGCGCGATTTATCGCCATCCCTCAGCTCCACCGCCTCAAAGGCGCCGGTCGAAGCGCCCGATGGCACCGCCGCCCGGCCAGAGCCTCCGCCGCTTAGCCGCACCTCCACCTCAACGGTGGGATTGGCCCGAGAATCCAAAATTTCCCTTGCTAAAACCTTGGTGATGCCGGTCATGAAACCTCCAATTCGATTTATCTATTACGCTTCGTACTTAAACCTCGTCTGACTTTTTTATGTCGCCTCTTTGGCCATAGTCCAGAGGTGTTCTTTCTCTTCGAGTTCAAGCTCGTTAAAATCCGATCCGTCCTCTTTAGCCCGCTCAACCATCCAATTGAAGCGGCGTTTAAACTTATCGATTGAGCCAGCAAGGGCGGTCTCGGCATCGACTCCCAGATGGCGGGCCAGATTTACGGCCGTAAAAAGTATGTCGCCAAGCTCCTCTTGGGCTTTACCCATATCAATGTCGGCCTTGAGTTCGGCCATCTCTTCTTCAAGCTTCTTGATAACCCCGGTGCTGTCCGGCCAATCAAAACCGGCCCGCCCCGCCGCTTCTTGAACCTTTGAGGCATGGGTCAGAGATGGAAGGGCGACCGGAAGATCAGCCATCACGTCCTTGCCTTCCTCCTCCTTTATCGTCTGCCAGCTTCTCAAAGCCGCTTCCGTATCGGCCGCCTTTCCGTCCAAAAAAACGTGGGGATGACGGCGGACGATCTTCTCGTGGATAGAGGCTATGACATCAGCCAGATCGAAAGCTCCCCTTTCGGAGGCGATCTGAGCGTGAAGGACGACTTGAAGGAGAAGATCGCCAAGCTCCTCTTTTAAATGATCGTCATCTCCCTTTTCTATCGCACCTAGAGTCTCATAAGCCTCCTCGATCAGGTAGCGAGTCAAGCTCTTGTGGGTCTGCTCTCTATCCCAGGGGCAACCGTTTTCGCCCCGAAGCTCGGCTGTCAACTCAGAAAGACGGCTAAGCTTGTCGTCCAAGTTCATGATTTAAGGCCCGCCTTTCCATCCGCGTTCTCACGTAGATGATCGTCATCTTCAACCATTGATTTTGATATCGGCCTTTTCCTTAAGACCTTCCAGCCAAATCTCAAAACTTTCGGACTTCTTCGCCTCGGCTACGCCGCTCCTTACTTCGGTCTCTTCCTCCTTGGTGAGCTTGGGCGTTCTCTTGCCCAAGGTGACTATGATGTGCCAGCCGAACCGGCTCTGGGTTGGCTCACTGATGACGTTGAACTCTTGAGTGAAGGCAACATCAGCATACTCCTTAACCAAGCCATACCTCGAATACCAGCCAAGATCGCCGCCGCTTTCAGCCGAACCGTCCTTGGAATATTCCTTGGCCAAGGCCGCAAAATCCCCGCCCGCCTTTAATTTCTCGTAGACCTCGTTCGCGGTCGCCTCGTCTGCGACCAAAATATGCTTGGTATGGGCCTCCACGATCGCCTCCAGAAAGACCTCATCGGTAAGTTCAAAGCCCTCCGTAAACTTGGTGAAGACCTTCTCATAGATGAGCGCCTTCTTGACCTCTTCGCCCAAAAGTTCCAGAGTCAATCCGCTCTCTTTTAGTCTGCTCAAAAAATCCTCTTCGCTGGCAAAACTCTTCTTGATCTGACCCAGCCTGGTCGTGACCTCCTCCTCGCTCGCACCTATCTTTTCGCCCTCGGCGTAGGCGAGAAGGACCGCTTCATCTATCAGGCTGGCCAGGATATCATCTTTGAGCTTCTCGTCCTTCTCCAGCTGAACCTTCTCCTCCTCTGGAGTAAGCTTCTTCTCTTCGCCGGTGATCGGATCGACGGTCGCCTCTTGAAGTTTTATGATGTCAAACCGCCTATTCACGTCGTTTTCGTAGATCTTCTTACCATCGACCGTGGCTGCAACCTTGGGTCCGCAAGCGCCTATGCCAAGGCTTAAGGCCAGGATCATAAGGATGAGTCTCTTCTTCAAGTTAATTCCTCCGTTTCTTTGGTTTTACGATTTTTTATTATATCATCAAGCAGCTTATTTAGATAAATGAATATCTCTTCGCCCCTTAAGGAGGTTGGCAAAATGAGGCTCTTTGAGGACGGCCTATAATCGATGCTCGCCTCTTTTCTGCCCGCTCCAAGGGCCCTCAGCTCTTCGCTTCCAAGAGATGCCATCGAAAGGATAAACCTTTTTCCGTCATACGAGATCGAGTCGACTCTGGCCGAAATGGCAAGAAGTCTGATCCTTGCCGTGGCAAAGAGGGCCTCCACCTCACGGCCAAAGCTGCCAAAGCGATCCTTCAAACCGGCTTCAACCTCTTTGAGTTGAGAGGCGCTTTCGGCCCTGGCTATTCTGCGGTAGGCCTCGATTCTGAGGCTCTCGTCTTCCAGATAATCTTTAGGGATGAAGCCCGAGACCGGCAGATCAATCTTGACTTTGGAGATATCCTTGGGCAGCTCCTCTCCTTTGAGCTCAAGAACCGCTTCCTTCAAGAGCTGATTGTAGAGCTCAAAACCGACCGACTCCATCTGGCCGTGCTGCTCGGCTCCGAGAATATTCCCCGCCCCCCTTATCTCCAGATCGCGCAGGGCGATCTTGATGCCGCTGCCAAGCTCGGTAAACTCCTCTATCGCTTCGAGCCTCTTTTGGGCCTCTTCGCCCGCAAGCTCACGCGAGGAGAAGAAGTAAGCGTAAGCCAGATGGTGGGAGCGGCCGACACGCCCTTTAAGCTGATACATCTGGGCCAAGCCCAATCTCTCGGCCATCTCGACGATGATCGTGTTCGCCCTTGGGATATCGATTCCCGACTCGATGATGGTTGTGGAGAGAAGAAGATCATATTCTCCCTCCAAAAAACCGCTCATCACCCGTTCGAGTTCGCTCTCGGCCATCTGACCGTGGGCGACGCCCACCCTTACGCCCGGCAGAATCTCTCTAAGTCTTAAAGCGGCAAGTTCAATCGTGGCTATACGATTGTGAACGTAAAAGACTTGTCCGCCCCGCTCAAGCTCCCGCTTGACGGCCGCTCTTATCAGGTCTTCATTATAGGCTGAAACTCTGGTTTTGATCGGAAAACGGTCTTCGGGCGGGGTATTTATGACCGAAAGATCTCTCACCCCGCCAAGCGACATCTGAAGCGTCCTTGGGATCGGGGTTGCGCTCATCGTCAAGACATCTACATTCTTCCTTAAATTTTTGAAGTGCTCCTTGCTGCCTACCCCAAAGCGCTGCTCCTCATCGATTACCACGAGCCCCAAATCCTTAAAGATGACGTCCTTGCTGAGAAGGCGATGGGTTCCGATTATTACATCTATCGCTCCGGCCTCAAGATCGAAGAGGATCTTCTTCTCTTCCGCCTTCTTCTTGAACCGGCTTAAGAGTTCAACCTTGATCGGAAAAGGGGCAAAGCGCTCCTTAAAGGTAAAGAAGTGCTGCTGGGCAAGGATGGTCGTCGGCACCAAAACCAGAACTTGTCTTCCATCCAAAGCCGCCTTAAAGGCGGCCCTGAGCGCGACCTCGGTCTTGCCGTATCCGACATCGCCGCAGATGAGCCTGTCCATCGGTCGGGCCATCTCCATATCGAGCTTGACTTCTTCAATCGCCGCGAGCTGATCGGCCGTCTCCTCGAACGGGAAGGCCTCCTCCATCTCGGCCTGCCAAGGAGTATCCTTGGAAAAAGCGTAGCCTTGGGCTCCAGTCCGATAAGCGTAGAGGGAAAGGAGGTCGAAGGCGAGCTTCTTGACCGCCTTTTTGACCCTGGCCTTGACTTTGGCCCAATCCTTCATCCCAAGCTTTGATAATGCAGTCGCCTCACCTTGAGCCCCGATATACTTGGTGATCTGACCGGTCTGCTCCAAGGGAACGTAGAGACGGTCGCCGCCCTTATACTCCAAAAGAACGTATTCCCTGACCACCCCGCCTACTTCCTCTCTTGTTAGACCGAGGAAGCGGCCGATGCCTTGGCTCTCATGGACGATGAGATCGTTCGGTTTTATCTCGGAGAGTTCGAGGCGCCCCTGCGAGGAGGTGGTCTGGCGACCCTGCCTTGGGCTTCTGATCTTAATGAAGATATCGGACTCACCCAGGACGGTCACGGGAGGTTGATCGAGTTGGAATCCACATCCGAGATCGGCCTGAATGAGCAAGGGCCCGCTCCCAGAAAACGAGGTAAATTTCTCTTTGGGCTCCAAGCCGAAGCCTTGGACGATTTCGGCCATCCGCTCGAGTTGGCCCCTTGTGGGAAGCGCGATCACCTTCAAGCCACCCGTCGACTCAAGGAAGCCCTTTAACCTTTCCATATCCCCAAGGATCGGATCGATCCCGTCTGAGTTAAAAGCAAAACTTGGCCCGCTCTCATCTGCCGCCACTCTATTTAAGCTCAAGAGGCGACCGGCCCTCTTCTTGATCCTCTCGGTATCCTCAAAGAGATCACCCTTTATGAGTTGGATGACCGGCCCAACTTCGTTATCCTCCATCAAGTGCTCTTTGCTAAAGGCTAGCCTCTTCTCTTCGGCTTTGAGGAGGGATGGGTCGCTGAGGATTAAAAATGGGTCTTTGCCCAAAAAATCGATCGCCGTTTTGGCGTCCCTTATCAGAAGATGGGCGAGGGTCATGATCGGAGCCGCCCCCTCCTCCGCCTCAAGCTTTGTGATCTCATCCACAAGCCAACCCGGCTTTTCTTTGACCAACTTGAGACGGGAGAGAATCTCAAAGGCATCCTCTTTGCTCAAAATCGATTCTCTGCAAGGAAGGATGGCGACCTCTTGGACCTCTTCTATCGAGAGCTGGCTTGCCAGATCGAAACTCCTGATCGATTCGATCGTATCGCCCAAAAACTCCAGCCTGATCGGCTCGTTAAGATGGGGCGGGAAGATATCTACTATGCCGCCGCGAAGGGAGAATTTGCCCTTATCCTCGACTTTGACCAAACGCTCATAGCCGAGTTCAACCAGGCGGGCGGCCAAATCGTAGAGATCTACTTCGAGTTCGGTTTCGATCATGAGCCCGCGGCTTAAACCGGTCTCCATGTATGAGATATCAAAGAGGGCCGCTTTGAGCGAGGCGATGGCCAGGATTCTCTCCTTGGCCCTCATCTTCTCTAAAGCAAGGTAGCGAAGGGCTGAGAGCTCTGGATTTGAGTCAACCCTTTCTAAGGGGAGGATCTCTTGGGCCGGAAAGTGAACCAAGCTCTCTTCGGGTAGATAGTTTTTGAGTTCACCAAAGAGCCGCTCCGCCTCGGCCTCATCCTTGACCAAAACCAGCGCCTTGCCGTAAAGCCGCTCAAAGGCGGCCGCGATCAAAAGCGGACGCAAGTGAGGGGCTAGAGCGGCCTCAGCCCCACAGGTCAAGACGGCCTCTATGAGCTCGTTAAAATCGGCCCTATTCTCAAAGGCGGCTTTAAGAAAGCTAAGCTTCAAACGCTTTCACCTCAAAGGTAATAAGCCCTGGTACTTAAGCACCGGGGCTTAATCGGGGTTATTATTCTTTAAAACTCTTCTAAATATGCTGCTCGACCAAGATCTCGTTTCCGCCTAGATTGATGAGACCGCGTTATTGGCTCCTAGCCTCTATGACTCCGTCTTCGAGTTGAAGAGGTTCATGGCCGCCTCGTAGCCCTCCTCAACCACTTTAATGACGGCTTGAGCGGCCTCGCTTAAGGCAATCTCTATTGGAACCAGTTCCGACTTGGCAAAATCCTCCAAGACGTAATCGGCAGCGTCCATACGGCCAGGCGGCCTATTTATCCCGATCCTTACCCGCCCGAAGTCCTGGCTGCCCAAGGTTTCGATGATCGATTTGAGCCCATTATGGCCGGCGCTGGAGCCGCCAAGCTTCACTCGAACGTCGCCCAAGGGCAGATCGAGATCGTCGTGAATGACGAGAAGATCGGCCGGATCGAGCGAGAATTTGCTCATAAGCATGCGGGCCGCTCGGCCGGAGAGATTCATGTAAGTCATCGGCTTTGCAAGATAGAGGGTTTTGGAGTCGAGTGAACCCTGACCGAAGACGGCGTCTTGAGCGCTTAAGGAGAGTTTTACGCCAAGCTTTTGGGAGAGAAGATCGATCGTTCGAAATCCGACGTTGTGGCGGGTTGCCTCGTATTTAAGTCCAGGATTTCCAAGGCCAAATATCAACATCAATGCTCCGGAGTTTAATTAAATATCTAAACGATTATATCCCAAGATGGGGAGAAGAAAAGAAAGGGCGGACTTAAAGTCCGCCCCACCGATTCAGGACCAATGGAGACCGGGCTAGTTATTCCTGACCCTCTTCCTTAGGCTCCTTCTTGCCTATTAGCTCGGGCTCGGCGCCCTCTTCGGAGGCAGCCTCCTCTTCCACTTCGATTTTGGTCGGCGAAATAACCGAGGCCACGGGGTCGTCGGGATGATTGGTTATTTCGACCCCTTCAGCCATTACAAGATCTGCGACCTTGATCGAATCGCCGAGATTCAAGGCGCTCACATCGACTTCAATCACCGAGGGAAGGTCGGCTGGCAAGGCCTTGACGCTAAGTTCCCAGGTTCCGTGCTGCAAGACGCCGCCCATTTTAACTCCGGGGGCCTCTCCGGTCAGAGTTACCGGAACCGTCGTCGTAACGGCTTCGTTCATGACCACCTCAAGAAGATCGACATGAAGATAGTTATCGCTCACCGGGTTCTTCTGAACCTCTTTGATGAGCACATTGATCGATTTTTTGGCACCCTCAAGCTTTAAGGTGAGGATTCCCCCAAGCGAACCGTGGCTCTCCATATAGCCGAAATCATGAGCATCCAAAAGGAGTCTTCTATTCTCCTTGCCGTGGCCGTAGATGACGGCCGGAATCTTGCCCGACTTTCTGAACTTTCTTGAATTCTCCTTGCCAAGTCCCTCTCTGGTCTCGGCCTTAATCTCGGTTGGACTCAATTATGACACGCTCCTTAACTTAGATTGCATTGTCGCCCTTGAAGAGTTCACTTACGGATTCCTCTTCGTGGACATTTATGATTACCTCGCCAAATAGCGGGGAGATGGATACGACTCTCAGTTTGTCGAATTGCTTATCTTTTGGGACGGGGATAGTGTTTGTCACCACGACCTCTTTGACGCAAGAATTCTTGAGCCTTTGGGCCGCCAGCCCCGAAAGGATGGCATGGGTCGCGCAGACGTAGACCTCTTTCGCCCCCGACTCCATCAGAGCCTCGGCTCCCTGGACGATAGTGCCGCCGGTATCGATCATATCATCTATTATCAGAGCCCTCTTGCCCTCAACATCACCGATGAGCTGGGTATATTCGGCCACGCCCGGGGCGGGCCTGCTCTTGTTGAGGACGGCCAGGCTGACTCCTAAGCGATCGGCGCATCTTTTGGCCACCTTTACCCGGCCCACATCGGGGGAGACGACTATGAAATCATCTGAAACCTTATCCTTAAAGTAACCGGCCAAAACGGGCAGAGCCGTCAGATGATCGACGGGAACATCGAAGAAACCTTGAATCTGACCGGCGTGGAGATCCATGGTTAGAACCCGGTCGACCCCGGCCGTGGTTAAGAGGTTGGCGATCAACTTGGCCGTAATCGGTTCGCGCGATTGGGTCTTCTTGTCCTGACGAGCGTAAGCGTAATAGGGGATGACAGCCTGAATGCTGACGGCCGAAGCCCGCTTCAAAGCATCTATCATCACCAGGAGTTCCATCAGATTATCGTTGACAGGGTCGCAGAGGGATTGGATGACGAAGGCTTCGGCCCCCCGCACGCTCTCCAAAAAGCGGGCATAGATCTCACCGTTGGAGAAGGTGGAGATGCTGACACGCCCGGGATCGACCCCAATGTAGTTGATTATCTCGCGCCCAAGCTCGGGGTTGGCCCGGCCGTTGAATATCATCAGCCTGCCTCTGGCTTGTCTCATCTAAAAAGGCCTCCTAACCTTAGCCCTTATCTTTAAGCTTGTTTTCGACATGGCCCTCAATTATCCTCTGCTCGCTTCGCTCGACGGCTAAAGCGCCGGCCGGCACATCCTTGGAGATGGTCGAGCCGGCTCCGGTCATGGCCCCCTTTTCAATCCTAACCGGGGCAACCAGCATGGTATCGCTTCCTATGAAAACGCCGTCCTCGATGACCGTCTTGTGCTTGCTGAAGCCATCAAAATTGCAGGTGATGCTGCCGGCCCCGATATTAACGTTGTCACCTATTATAGCGTCCCCGACGTAACTTAGGTGAGGTATTTTGCTCTTTTTGCCAACCTTGGTCTTCTTGACCTCAACGAAGGTTCCAACTTTGCTCTCCTTGCCAAGTCTTGTGCCGGCGCGAAGCGAGCAGAAGGGCCCAAGATCGGTATCATCCTCGAGTACGCTCTCTTTGATGACGGCATTTTCAATCGTAACCGAGCGGCCGGCCATGCTGTCGATCATCCTAACCGAAGGACCGATCCGGCAATCCTCTCCTATTTCAGTCGTCCCTTCCAAGAAGGTCATCGGGTAGATGACGGTATCCTTGCCTATCTTGACCCTTGAGCCGATGAAGGTGAGATCCGGCTCGATCATGGTTACCCCTTCACTCATCAGCCGCCCGTTTATCCGCCTGCGCATGATCTTCTCCGCCTGAGCCAGTTGAGCCCGCGAATTGATTCCCAAGATCTCGCTCGAATCTTTCGCCTTTACGGCCACCGCCTTCAAGCCCTCATCCTTTAAGATGGCGATAAGGTCGGTCAGATAGTATTCCTTCTGATCATTCTCGTTGGATATCCTCTCTAAAAGGTTTAAGGCCTTGGCGGCCTCGAAGGCGTAGATGCCCCCGTTCACCTCTGAGACTAATTTTGCCTCATCGTCCGCATCCCTCTCTTCGACTATGCGCGCAACCTCATCGCCGTCCCTTATGATCCGCCCGTAACCGGTCGGATCGCTGAGCCCCGCTGTCAAGACAGCGGCGGCTGCCCCGGCGCTCAGCCTGACTGAGATGAGTTCTCTTAAGGTTTCGGCCCTTATGAGTGGGGAGTCGCCGGATAATATAATGAGATCCCCTTTGAAGCCGCTTAAAGCCTCTCTTGCGGTCAGCGCGGCATGGCCGGTTCCCAGCCTCTCTTTCTGGACCACGCATTCGCCCCTATCCTTCAGCTCATCTTTGACCCTTTCGGCCTCATTTCCGACGACCACTATCAAGCGGGAGGGGTTCAGCTTTTCTGCTTCCTCTGTTACGTAGGAGATGATGGATTGGCCACATATTTGATGAAGAACTTTGGGATGGGAAGATTTCATCCTGGTTCCCTCGCCGGCAGCCAGGATAATTACGGCCAGACTCAACGACAACCTCGCTTTCGATATCGATCCCCTGGCCCCGCATTCTGTTTTTTGAACGATTTTAGGGGATCGAAGATAATGGCTGGGGCGGAAGGATTCGAACCTCCGAGTGCGGGTGCCAAAGACCCGTGCCTTACCGCTTGGCGACGCCCCAATCAAGCGATATTCCAAGGTAAAATACTGCAGGATTATAGTTTATCGTTACCTTGGTGTCAAGCGAAAAGGCTCGTAAAGGGGGTTAAGCTTCCGCCTCTTTCTTCTTGACGCGCTCGTCCAAGATGGCCTTCTGTATCCTTTCGCGCGTTTCGACGTTTATCGGATGGGCCACATCCCTATACTCGCCGTTTGGCAGCTTGCGGCTGGGCATGGCCACAAAGAGACCTCTATCTCCCTGGACGACCCTTAAGTTATGGATGACGAGCTCCTCATCGAAGGTGATCGAGGCGATCGCTTGGACCTTGTTCATTTCGACCGGGCGGACAACGATCTTGGTAATCTTCATGTGACAGCACTTCCCTTCTTGCGTTAGCCTAGTTTGGCGATGGCCGATATCTCTATTTGAGCCCCCATCGGAAGACCGCTCACCTGAAGCGTCTCTCTGGCAGGCGGAGAGTTCGTGAAGACCTCGGCAAATGCCTCATTGACCAAGTTTAACTCGGATAGATCCAGCAAATAAACGGTAACCTTTACGACGTCCAAAACCGAGCTTCCGCCCGCCCTTAAAATGGCCTCGATATTGCGTAAAGCAAGAAGGGCTTGATGGTAGAGATCGCCTTTTAATAATTCTCCGGTTTTGCTATCCAAAGGTATCTGTCCGGAGACGAAGATGAAACCATCCGCCTTTATCCCCTGCGAGTAGGGACCGACCGGC
>JBBIRY010000010.1:0-22475 GCA_037441605.1 Actinomycetota bacterium
CCTCTCCTTGGAGCCGGCCGACCTCGTTCCCATGATCAGAGACCTTGTCGATGAGGTGATGAAGCCCTCGCTTAAGAGAGTCATCAACGCGACCGGCGTCGTCATCCATACTAACCTCGGCCGCTCCATCCTCTCTCCACTCGCACTTGATGCCGTCTTGAGCGTGGCTGGGAGCTACTCCACTCTTGAGTTCGAATTGAAAGCCGGTAAGAGGAGTAACCGTCAGGTCCACATCGAAGATCTTCTTGTCACCACATCCGGAGCCGAAAGCGCAATGGCCGTCAATAACAATGCAGCCGCCGTCTTTCTGGCTTTGAGCGCTCTGGCTAAAGGGAGAGAGGTGATCATCTCCCGCGGCGAGCTCGTTGAGATAGGCGGCTCCTTTCGGGTGCCCGAGGTCATGGCGGCCGGCGGGGCGATCTTGCGTGAGGTCGGCACGACCAACAAGACCCATCTCAAAGATTACGAAAGGGCCATCACCAGCGAGACGGCTCTGCTTCTCAAGGTGCACACCAGCAACTTTGCTATCAGCGGCTTCACGGCCGAGGTGCCATTGAAGGATCTGGTCGAACTGGGGGAGAAAAGGGGCATACCAGTCATGCACGATCTTGGCAGCGGAGTCTTGATCGACCTTGGCGAGTATGGATTGACATACGAGCCGACTGTTCAGGACTCGATCTTGGCCGGAGCCGATATCGTAACTTTCAGCGGAGACAAACTCTTAGGCGGGCCACAGGCCGGTCTGATAGTCGGAAAGAAAGCTATCATCGAGGAGCTCAAGGTCCACCCCTTAGCCAGAGCCTTAAGGCTGGACAAGATGACGCTGGCCGCCCTGGAAGAGACGCTTCGTCTCTATCTCGACACCGAGCGGGCCATCAAGGAGATTCCGACCTTGAATATGATCTTAACTCCCTTAAGCGAGCTTAAGAAGAAGGCCGATAACCTGGCTAAGAAACTCAAAGAAGCGGCCGATAGCCGTCTGGATATCGAGGTTACGCCCGACCACTCCAAGGTCGGAGGAGGAGCCCTACCGCTTGAGGAGATGGAGACGATGGTCGTCGCCATCTCGGCCAAGGGGATCTCGGCTGCAAGCTTCGAAGAGGCGCTGCGTAAAGGAGAGACGCCCGTAATTGCCAGGATAAAGGATGACAGGGTAATCCTGGACCTTCGAACGGTTCAGCGAGGCGAGGTGGGCGAGATAACCCAGGCTGTCCAGGCCGCAATTGACGTAGCAAAAAAATCTTAGGGGCGATGGTTTGAAGAATGTCATCTTGGGCACGGCGGGCCATATAGATCACGGCAAAACCAGCCTGATCAAGGCCTTGACCGGTGTCGATACCGACCGCTTGGCCGAGGAGAAGAGGCGGGGCATTTCGATAGACCTCGGATTCACCCGCCTTAAATTGGAGGGCGGGGCTACGGTCGGCGTGGTCGATGTGCCCGGCCACGAAAAATTCGTCAAAAATATGCTGGCCGGAGCGACCGGCATCGATATCCTCCTTTTGGTCATCGCGGCCGATGACGGCGTCATGCCGCAGACCAAAGAACATCTGGCCATCGCGGAGATTCTGGGCATAAAGCGGGGGATGGTCGCCCTCACCAAGGCCGATCTGGTCGAGCCGGCCTGGCTTAAGATGGTGGCGAGCGATATAAAAACCCTTCTTGAGGGCGGAAATTTTAAAGGATCGCCGATCATCCCGGTCTCTTCGATAACCGGTCAGGGCCTGCCAGAGCTTCTTAGAGAGATCGAATCGGCCGCAGCCCAAGTCAAGGAGAAGGATTCAAGCGGGGCGGCAAGGCTGCCTATCGATAGGGTCTTCACCATCAAGGGGGCGGGGACGGTCGTAACCGGCACCCTCTGGTCTGGTCGGATCAGGCCGGAAGATCAGCTCATGGTCGAGCCGGCGGGCTCAAGCGTTAGGGTCAGAGGGGTGAGCGTCCATGACGAGCAGGTCAAAGAGGCCCTTGCCGGCCAAAGGGTTGCGGTCAACCTCTCCGGGATCGATTTGGACGAACTCAAGCGGGGCGACGTGCTGGCCTCGCCCGGCTTCTTAAGCGAAACCCTCATCTTCGATGCCAAGTTCCGTCTTCTTGCCAGCGAAAAGAAACCGCTGAAGACCGGGGGGAGGGTGCGCGTCTACCATGGAACAAAAGAGGTTTTGGCTAGGGTCCGCCTCTTCTCCTCCGGCGAACTTGGCGCCGATGAAAACGGCTACGTCCGCTTCGAGCTCGAGGAGAGTTTGAGCCTAAGATTAGGTGATCGTTATATAGTCAGGCGCTATTCGCCGGTCATGACGATTGGCGGCGGAACGGTCCTAGATGTAAACCCCAAATACTCCAAACGCTCCAAAGAATCCCTCTTAAGTCGGCTGAAGATCATCGATTCGGGTGACGAGAAAGAGATACTGAAACTTTTGATGAGCGAAGCCAAGACCACCTTTAGCTTGAGTAAGTTGGCCCGCGGATATGACTTCAGCAAAGGCTTCTTAAGCGGCATCCTCTCATCTTCCGAAAAGGAGAAAGAGGTTGTAAGGCTCCAAGGCGACAAAGAAGATCGTTACATGACTGCCGCAGTTTTCAGCGGCGCAAAAGAGCGGATTAAAAAGGCGCTCACTCACTACCACGGGCAAAACCCTTTGAGCGAGGGGATGAAGAAGGATCTCCTTAGGGCCGAAGCACTTTCCGGCTTCGACCAGAAGGAGGCCGACGCCTTGCTGGCCAAGCTGAAAGGCGAAGGCATGATCGAGGTTAAAGGCGACGTAGTCAGTGACGCCGATTTCATGGGCGGCTCAAACGAGACCGGTCTTGCCGGGGCAGAGGAACTTTTTGTCTTGATCGAGTCGGGCGGGTTCTCTCCCCCAACCTTGGCGGAGATCGAGGGGCGAGGCGAATTTAGCCCAAGCGAGCTAAAAGAGTACTTAAGGATGTTGACTTCAAGCGGCAGGGTTGCAAGAATAAAGCACGATCTCTTCTATGAATCGGGCTTCTTGGCTAAAATCGAGGAAGGCCTTCTTTCCTACTTAAGGGAGAAGGGACGCATCAATCCGGCCGACTTCAGAGAGCTTTTTGGGTTAAGCCGCAAATATATACTTCCTCTTCTCGAGTATTTCGATGCGAAGAAGCTTACCAAGCGGGTTGGCAACGATAGAGTCTTGAGGTAGTCAAATTTTAGGTCGATATTCATTTTAAGCGATGGGGGCGGATTGGTCCCTGGTGGGCCACCTGGTCTTCAAAACCATGGCAGGGTGTGAAGAGCATCCCGGGTGGGTTCGATTCCCACACGCTCCCGCCAATAGCATAACTTGAATTACAGCCGTCGCGTCGTTGTTAAACCTTATCTTTTAAATATAGAATATATTACATGGTTGATTTCGAAAATAACATATAAGGGAGAAAATAGACACCGCACCCTGCTGCGGCGGCGAGGAGTTCTGCCTGATCCTTCCCGAAACCGGCAAGGAAGCGGCCCTAGAGATAGCTGAAAGGATCAGAATTGCGGTCGAGGCGAACGACTTCGACAAGGAGGGGCTCAAGATAGGCTTAAAGCTCATCGCCAGCATCGGAGTGGCCACCTACCCGACCGACGCTGGCGAAATGGATCATTTAATCAAGGCGGCCGACAAAGCCTTCTACAAGGCCAAGCAGACCGGCCGGAACAGGGTGGTTAGCGCGAGAAAGAAAAGGGCGAAACAGTAGAGGCGCAAGTGAGATAAGGGATAAAGGTTTGGGGGGCACAAGTGCCCCCCAAACTGTTAAGATCTTGAATTTAAGCACGCCGAGTCATCGCTGTGGGCTCAATCATCTTTTTGGGCATCATCCGTCCACCCGATTTCGGCGCGGTTCTTGCTTTGCACCTTAATTTTCACTCGGCCAGAGGCCGCATTTTCATTCTCTTGGGTATCCTCTTCAGACGGCTGAATCCCTTCGCTCTCATCATCCGCGGCATTGGGGTCATGGATCTTTGACTTGGCTTTAATCCTATCTCTAACCCGCTCTTGGATTTTGAGTTTGAGTTCTTCTTTGGCCTCAGCCTTTTCAGTCTCGCGCGCCTCTCTGCGTATCCTGATCAATTCATGGACGAAGGCGCTTACTATCTGGCCGTGAGTTGGAGGTTTCTCTTCCGCCTCCTCCTCGAGCAGACCATCTTCGGTGGTCTCTTCGCCCGTCTTCTCTTCGACCAGTCGATCGGAGAGTGGCCTTAAGGCAACCCTGGCCATTGTCGAGACCATCCTGCCGAAGGTATTTCCGAGGCGGTAGTTGGCAAGAAGCTCACCCATCTCGTTATCGGCATCTTTTATGATCGCAAAGGTGGCGCTATCCCCTTGAACGTTTGCGTCCGCCGCAGCGATGATGATGGTGTAGCCAAAGAAGCTGAAAGCATAGGCATTCGCTTCAACTTTAGCCCCGGCCTCTACCGCCAAAGCGAAAGAGGGCATTACCAGAGCCATGATGATCATGAAAGCTATAAGTCTTTTCATCGTAAATCCCTCCTTTCTAACCAGTTTTTCAACTCTTTAAACGTGATAGGATTCTCAAAGATACGTCTTATCGCCGTAAGCGATGGTATTTTAATTTTTCAGAGATTAAAATGTAACAAGCAATCCCAAGGCTTTTGCCGCCTTAAGTTTCGTGGACGGTCATTAGGATGGGTTATTTCGAAGAGAAGTCAGAGATAATAGAAAAGATCAATTGGCTTATCAGGCTGCGGTGGCTTGCCGCCTTCTCGATATTCGGCCTGGTTATTTTATCGCAGCTCTTTCTGGTGAGATCGGCGCTATTTAATGAATTGGTATTTCTTCTGGCTGTCGTCATCCTTCATAACTTGACCGTCTCACATCTTTCACAGAAGCTTGAAAAAGACTTCTCCAAAGAAAGGGCGAAAAAACTTTCGGTCTCTCAGGTCTCGATCGATCTGCTTGTGGTCATGTATATGGTTCATCTGACCGGAGGGATAGAGAGCCTCTTTCTCTATTTCCTCATCTTTCAGATGATTATCTCCGGAATAATGCTTCCCCGTCGCCAAGCATACCGTCAGGCTGCAATCGCTTCGATTCTTTGCGTGGGCCTCTTTTTCGCCGAATACAGCGGCCTTATCATTCACGTGGATCTTCTTAGCTCTTACTCTCCGGCCCATGGTCTCTTTTTGAGCAAAAGGTACCTTATTTTGAAATCGATTGAGTTTCCCTTTGTGATCATGACCACCACTTACTTAGCCGGCTATCTTTCGACCATGCTTCAGGTGAAACAGGAGGGCATAAAGGAGTTGACCACACTCTTAAATATCGGTAAGTTTTTGAGTTCCAGCTTGAACTTGGATGAGACTTTGAACGTCATCTTGGATACGGCCATCGCCGAGGCCAAAGCGAGCGCGGGAAGCGTCGCCCTCTATGACGAGGATGAGGACGAGTTGACTCTCAAGGCGTCCAAGGGTTTTAGCAATAACTTCCTCAAGAAGGCCCACAAATGGAAGCCACGGCCGGGCGGCATGACCGAAGCGATCGTGCGCAACAAGGAGACCTTCGTAACGGAGGACGTCTCAAAGGAGTTCGTTTTCAATAATCTGATCGGGATCGAAGAGGGTATACGAGCCCTCATCGCGGTCCCTTTAGTCACCGAGGACAGGGTCATAGGTGTTCTCTATGTCGACGACTTCAAGCCTCGCAAGTTCTCCGATGGTGAGGTCAGGATGGTCTCTCTCTTTGCCACTCAGGCGGCTGCAGCCATTGCCAATGCCCAGCTTCACGAGAGGACGATAAATCTCGCCATCAGGGATGGCTTAACCGGACTATATAACCATCGCCATTTTAGGGATACCTTGGATAGAGAGATTAAGCGCTCCGATCGCTATCATCACCCCCTCTCTCTGACGATGATGGATATCGATAACTTTAAAGGGTACAATGATATTCACGGCCATCTTGAAGGAGATGACCTGCTTAGAGCCGTGGCCGGTCTCCTCTTTAAACACGCCCGTCAGATCGATATGGTTGCCCGTTATGGCGGAGATGAGTTTGCCATAATCTCGCCCGTCACCGAGAAGGAGCGGGTCGTCGAGATGATAAAGAGGATTGATCATGAGATAGTCGAAGGATTCTTCAAGGCCAGCAAGAGCTATGAACAGGTCTCGATGAGTTATGGGGTGGCCTCATTCCCCCGCGACGCCAAGGATGCCGATGAGCTGATCAGGAAGGCCGATCTTGCCCTATATGAGGCAAAGAGGTCGAAGCGCAAGAGGATAAGCGTCTATAATCCTGCCGAATATTGACCCGTTTCAACCCGCTTGTTCTGTCATCCCATCAAATCAATAATCAATCCATGCCGGCCTACCGTTCGGTCAAGGAAAGGATTCATGAAGTCGTTTAAGCTTGGAGATAAGGGCTTAGAGATCGAAGATATCAAATCGAAGCTAAAAAAGCTCGACTATGATATCGACGGTCTGATCCAGCCGGAACTATTCGACGAAAAGACTTTGGTTGCCGTCAAGACCTTCCAGCAGAAACGGGGCCTCGTCGTAGATGGGATGGTGGGCGAGGAGACCTGGCGCGAACTCGTCGAAGCCAATCTTCACCTTGGGGATCGTCTCCTCTACTTGAAGTCGCCCAACCTTAGAGGCGATGACGTTCGTCAGCTTCAAAAGTGGCTCAATCGGCTCGGATTCTCAACTGGAGCCGTCGACGGCATATTCGGTCCGACCACAGAGGCGGCCTTGATAGAATTTCAAAAGAATGCGGGCCTCACTCCAGACGGCATCTTGGGCCCGGTCACGCTCAGCGGCTTTCATAATTTCCGCAGCATTCTGGGGGCCGAATATAAGATCGCTTTCCCCTGGGAGGACGGGCTTAAAGGAGCTTCGGCTCTCTTTCGCTTGGGCGAACTCAAAATCGCGATCGATTTTGGCCATGGTTATCCTCCCGACCCGGGCGCGATCGGCCCGAGCGGTCTCAAAGAGAGCGAAATCGCTGAGGATATCGGGTCTCGGCTTGGGGCTCTTTTGACCTTATTTGGGGCCGAAGTCGTTTATACCAGGGAAGCGGGCGAGTATGTCGGCCTCTCCGAGCGGGCGGCTTTGGCCAATAAGGCAAAAGCCGACATTTTCATCAGCGTTCATCTAAACGGTTCTTCCGACCCGAAAGCCGAGGGGACGAGCGCATATTACTTTGCTGGAGGGGACAAGCATTCCAGGGCGGGAAAGGATTTGGCCGGCCGTATCCAGGACAAACTCCTCTCTACTTTGGGCCGGCCGGACGACCGCATCCACGGCAAAAGCTTTTCGGTTTTAAGGGAGACCAAGATGCCGGCCGTTCTGATAGAGCCCCTCTTCATAACCAACCCCGAAGAAGAGATGATGCTAAAGAGCGAGCCTTTTCGCCAGAGGATAGCCGTAGCCGCCTTCGATGGGATCAAAGACTATCTGGGTTTGGAATGATATTTGCCATACTCGATTTGAAGTGGTAAAATTTCTAGGTTATTTTGCAAGCCACTGGGAGGAGATCCTATTTCCAACCGCAAGCTAGCCGATTTCATAAAGATCTTCATAGCGGCCCTTCTTTCAACCATAGTATTAGCAACATCCATCCCCATCTCATTTGCTGTGCCTTCGAATAGTCAAGCTCAGAAGCTCAAGCGAGAACTCGATGCCCTAGACGATAAGTTGAGCATGACTACCGAGCGCTACAATGAAGCCAACTCCGATCTGACCAAGACCAAAAATGAGATTGCCGCAAATGAAAAGTACCTCAGCAAGTCCAAAACCGATCTTGCAAACTATCAGGTGGCTTTGAACAACCGGGTTGAAGAGATGTATAAATATGGCGAGGTAAGCCTATTGGACGTACTGATTGGTGCCGAGAGCTTTGAAGATCTGATGATTCAGATGGATCTCATCGAACGGATCAGTTTGAGCGACGCCGAGATGATCCAAGCTATAACCGTAAAGAGGGCAGAGATCGAGAAGAACAAAGCGGCTTTAAAGGAGAAGAAGAAGAAGCAAGAGAAGCTGGTCGAGCAGATCGGAGACGAACGGGTCAAGATTGCAAATCAACTCACCAGCAGAAACACCCTTTATAACCGCATAAAAGGAGAGCTCTCCGCTCTGGAAGCGTCAGAAAGCTCCCGCCGCAGCAAGGCGGCCGAGACGGCTAGAAATACTACCGGTGTCTCACGCGGTGGCCGCAGCGCAATAGTAGACTTTGCCGTAAAATACTTGGGTCTCCCTTACAGGTGGGGGGCCGATGGGCTGGAGTCCTTCGATTGCTCCGGCTTTACCATGCATGTATATTCCAAAGTGGGTGTACGTCTGCCCCACTCCAGCCGGGCTCAGTATGGCATCGGCAAAAGGATAAGCCGCGACCAACTCGCCCCCGGTGACTTGGTATTCTTTGGTCGACCCATTCACCACGTCGGCATCTACGTCGGCAGCGGCAATTTCATCCACGCTCCCAGAACCGGCGATGTCATCTCCATCGACAGCTTGAGCAGACGCAGAAACTATGTCGGGGCTACCCGCCCCTAGTGTGATCTATCATGAGATGGATAGACCGGACGATCATCGTTACTACAGGCCGAAAGGTCGAGCTCATCGATATTACAGATGATGTTTTAAGGATCGCAAAAGAGAGCGACCTTAAGGTTGCGGACATCACTCTCTTCTCTCCCCACACCACCACTGCCCTTATAATCAACGAAAATGAAAAAGGTCTTGTAGAAGACATTGAGGATGCCATAAAATCCTTCGTATATTCCCAAGGAGCTTATCGTCATGATCTGATTGACGATAACGCCGCCTCTCACATTGCAGGCTCTCTCCTTGGGAGCTGTCTCAATTTGATCTTCAAGGAAAAAGATATCTTTCTTGGCAGCTGGCAGAGGATATTCCTGGTCGAACTCGACGGCCCTAGGAGCAGAAAGGTAATGGTAAGGATGAGCGGTGAATAAGACTGCCTTAATCTATGATCCCATCTTCTTGGAGCACAAGACCGGATCGAAACATCCCGAAAAGCCGGAGAGGCTCTTGGCAGTCATGAGTCACCTCAAGGAGACGGGGATGATATCCAAGCTCACTCAAGTCAAGCCGAGGAAAGCGACGATGGATGAGATATCCTTGGTTCACGCCAAGGATTATGTGAGCGAGCTTAAAGATTTTACTAAGAAGGGCGGGGGTTATCTCGACTTGGATACGATCGTTTCCAAGGACTCTTTTCAGGCCGCCGCCTATGCCGCCGGCGCCGCTTTAAGCGGTGTTGATGCGTTGATTGCCGGCGATTTCGATAATATCTTCGCGCTTGTCCGTCCGCCCGGCCATCACGCCCTCTCCAACTGGGGGATGGGTTTTTGCATCTTCAACAACCTTGCCATTGCGGCCAGGCATGCTCAGAAGAAAGGGCTAAAGAGAGTTATGATCTTGGATTTCGATGCTCACCATGGCAACGGGATTCAGGATATATTCTATAGCGATCCATCTGTCCTTTACGTCTCCATCCATCATCATCCCTTCTATCCGGGAACCGGCTTTCTAAACGATGTCGGAATCGGCGAGGGCAAGGGCTATACGGTCAACTTTCCATTGACTTCGGGCCTCGGTGATGAGGCCTATGTCAAGATCTTAAAAGAGCTGGTCTCTCCGATAACGAGGCAGTTCAAACCGGATATCATCATGCTTGCAGCCGGATTCGACGGCCATCACTCCGACCCGCTCGGCGGACTGGGCCTTACTTGTAAAGGATATTCAAAGATCGCAAAGATAATGCTAGAATTGGCGGGCGAAGTCTGTAAGGGACGCCTTTTGGTCTCCTTGGAAGGCGGATATGATCTGATCGCTCTCTCCTACTCCGTGGCCACCTTCATAAGCGAGATGGCCGGCTTGGGGGTAGAGGTCGAGGATCCCTACGGTGAGGCGGTCAATCCTCCTCGACTCGAGGCCGATCTCTTTGAATCATTTAAGGAAATGTTCGCAAAGTACTGGAAACTCTAATTGTCGGGATGTGGCTCAGCTTGGCAGAGCGCCACGTTCGGGACGTGGAGGTCGGCGGTTCAAATCCGCCCATCCCGACCATTTCGATCCTGTGCAGCCCCTTTTCTTAAGATCGTAGCCAAAGCTATTCGTCAATCCGCCCTTCATCCTATTTATCCCGCTTATCAGCCATCTCAGCTTGACGAAAACCGATGATTGCTGGTAATATTTATCCCTACCTAGGGTGGGGGTATCTATCAAATCGGTCCACCTTTTTAGCTTCAAAGAATTCTTCATTAAGAGGTGCATCGAGTTGGGAAAGAGGTCCAAGAGACTCAAGAATAAAGCGGCAGGAGACGATCGTAAGAGATCACAGAAGAGGATCGCCTATCTGGTTGAAGGGATGCACTGCGCTTCCTGCGTGGTTTTGATTGAAAGCAGGCTTCTTGAGATCGATGGAGTAAAGAAGGCCAAGGCAGATTTGTCCAAGGGGCGCCTTCTGATTGAATATGAGGGCAATCCTCCGACGGTCTCAAGGCTCAACTCGATCTTCAAGGATGATGGCTTTATTTTCAGTGGCCAGGTGGCCAAAGCAAAAAAAGACCGAAAGGATCTCAAGGAGCGGCTGCTGCCCAGGACCGTCGAACTTGCAGGCTCATTTTTCATTGCTTTTGTGATTCTATATCTTTTTTCTCTCCTAAACAGATCATCATTATCGAGCGCAGTTAACGTCAACGAGACTTCGTCGATCTTCGTCTTTCTGCTCTTTGGGTTCATGGCCTCGCTTTCGAGCTGTTCAGCCTTGGTTGGAGGCATCATCGTTTCGATGTCTAAGAGATGGAATGATCTTAGTGGCAAAGATGAGCCGGTTATACGGAGGCTTGGACCCCATTTCGCCTTCAATCTTGGCAGGCTCGTCTCGTATGCGGCCGCTGGGGCGCTTCTTGGAGCTATCGGGGCCCGCCTTGAGCTTACGGGCGGTCTTGGTCCGGCTTTAACCATCTCCGTCTCCCTTATGATGATCATCCTCGCCTTTCAGATGCTCGGATTTAAGTCATTTAATAAGTTTCAGATCAGGACGCCCGCTTTCTTGACTTGCTCTGCTTCGGATGGGAGGAGGGCTCCGTTTCTGATGGGAGCGCTGACCTTCCTCCTTCCTTGCGGGTTTACCATAACCGCCCAGAGCCTCTCTTTGATATCGAAGAGTCCTCTAAAAGGTGGCCTCATGATGCTCACCTTCGCATTGGGCACCTTGCCTGCCCTTCTTGGGATCGGTCTTGCCAGCGTCAAGCTTGGCGGGCGGCCCGGTCTTAGTCGAAGGTTCATGCAGGTGGCAGCGGTCATAGTCCTCTTCTTTGCCTTCTTCAATATCGATTCTCAATTGAACGTTCTTGGTTACTCCAATTTCTCGGATGTTGCGAGCGGGATAAACGAAGCCATCCTGATAGCAAGAGGAGAGATCCCGGCTTCAGCCGAGCTCGCTCCGATCGAGGATGGCGTCCAGGTGATCAGGATGGACGCTTATTCTTACGAATACTCTCCCGCCTATTTCAAGGTGAGGGAGGATATCCCGGTCAGATGGGAGATAACCGACCAAGGCACGAGCGGCTGCACCAACGCCGTGATCGCCCGCGGCCTCTTTGAGGGGGAGATTCCGCTCACGCAAGGCGAGGTAAGCGTCAAAGAGTTCACCCCGAATAAGGCCGGCCGCTACAAATTCAGCTGTTGGATGGGGATGGTTTCCGGCATGATCGATGTTATTGGCGAGGATTACAAGGGCTCGCCAAAGGGGTTGTTGAGCGAAGATGACTTCCTCCCGCTCTTTGGAACCGGAAGCCAGGGCGCAGGCTGCTGCTCGGCGGCTCCCATTACGGTTTGATGACTAACCGGCCAACTTCGGCTTATAACCCTTCATGAGGAGGGCGTTGGTGACGACGCTGACCGAGGAGAAGGCCATGGCCGCCGCCGCTATGACCGGATTCAAAAGCCAGCCGGTGAAGGGGTAGAGAACGCCGGCCGCGATCGGGATGCCGACTACATTGTAGATGAAGGCCCAAAAGAGGTTCTGCTTGATCTTCTTCAAGGTGTATCGGCTTAGGTCTATGGCCGTGATGACATCTCTAAGATCGTCTTTGACCAGCACTATATCACCCGTTTCGACGGCTACGTCGGTTCCGCTGCCAATCGCTATTCCAAGGTCGGCTTGGGCCAGGGCCGGGGCGTCGTTTATGCCGTCGCCGACCATGGCCACCACCTTTCCCATCTCTTGAAGCTTTTTGACCTCATTCGATTTATCTTGCGGCAAGACTTCGGCCAGGACGTTATCGATCCCGGCCTCTTTAGCGATGGCCGCCCCGACCCGCTCGTTATCCCCGGTTATCATATAAACCTCTTTGCCCATCCCTTTAAGGGTCTCAACCGCCTCTTTGGAGGCTTCCTTCAAGCGGTCGGCGGCCGCGATCATTCCAATGACCCCCCGGCCCACTTCAGCTAAGAGCATGGTCGTCTTGCCACCCAGCTCATAGGCGGACATCTTGGCATCGACCTTATCGATTGAGATTTCATTTTCGGTCATCAGGCGCCTTGTCCCAAGGAGAAATTTTGCCGCCCCGATCTTGGCCGATATCCCAAATCCGGCCAGAGCCTCAAAGCCCTCCGTCTCGCTGAGAGCAAGACCTCTTTCGCTTGCCCCCTTTAAGATAGCCTGGGCCAAGGGGTGCTCGGATCGACTCTCCAGACTTGCGGCCAGACGCAGGATTTCGTCTACAGAGAAAGAATCGTTGAGCGAGATAAAATCGGTTAGGCTCGGCTCGCCTACGGTCAAGGTTCCGGTCTTATCGAAGATGATCGCATCCATATCTTTGGCTATCTCCAAGGCGCCGCCACTTTTAATCAAGATGCCGCTCCTGGCCGCAAGGCCGGTTCCCATCATGACCGCGGTCGGGGTGGCAAGTCCCAAAGCGCAGGGGCAGGCGATGATGAGTACCGAGACCAAGACGGTCAGCGCCGCCGTCAGCGGCTCACCGCTCGAAAGCCAGACGAGAAAGGATATGATAGCGATGGTCATTACGGTCGGCACAAAATAATAAGCCACCTTGTCGGCTAAGAGCTGAATCGGTGCCTTCGAACCCATCGCCTCCTCGACGATCTTGATTATCTGGGCGAGCATCGTTTCGCCGCCGACCTTGGTCGCCTTAAACTGAAAGCTGCCCGTCTTGTTGATGGTCGCTCCGATGACCTCACTCCCCTCCCTCTTTTCGACCGGGATCGATTCTCCGGTTATCGCTTTTTCGTCGACGCCGGAGTATCCGCTGATGACTATGCCATCGACCGGTATCTTTTCGCCCGGCCTGACCAGGATGATATCTCCGACCACAACCTCAGAGATCGGGACCCTTATTTCGACTCCATCCCTGATGACAGCGGCTTCTTTTGGTTTCATCCCGATGAGCTTCTTTATTGCCTCGCTCGTTCTACCCTTGGCTTTGGCTTCCAGATATTTGCCGAGCGAGATGAATACCAAGATGAAGGCCGCGCTCTCGTAGTAGAGATGAATCATGGCTCCGTGTGAGCCAAGCATGGTCAGCGAGACGATTAAGCTATAGATGTAAGCGACGAAAGTGCCCAAAAAGACCAGAGAATCCATGTTGGGCCTAAGATTAATAAGGTTCTTAAAACCGCTCGTCCAAGTGGAAAAGGAGGCCAAGATGACGGCGGTAGTGAGCGTAAACTGCATGATGGCTGAGGTTTGGTTGGAGAGTTTGGGAACGGGCAAACCGACCATTTCGCCCATGACGAAATAAATGATGGGCAAGCTGAAGAGCAAAGATAAAAGGAAGCGCTTTTTAAGCCGGCTCGTCTCGCCGCTCTCTTTGCTCTCGCTCTTTGCCTCCGATTCCTCATCGCCCAAGTGGGCCTTAAAACCGAGACCTTCGATGAGTCCATTTATCTTTGAAAGGCCGATTTTCTCTTGATCGAATTCGATGAAGAGCTTTTCGGCCGCGAAGTTGACGGCCGCCTTTTCGACCCCGGCCTCTGCCCCTAAAGTTCGCTCGATATTAGCGGCGCAAGAAGCGCAGTGCATTCCTTCTATCTTAAGGATCTTCTTTTCCGTCTGCATAGAAAAATCCTCCGCGAAATTTACTTTTTTACTTCACTTTGAAAGGGGAAGTTATTTGTTGAAGAGTTTGGTAACCTTCAAAATCTCTTGAACCATCTCATTCTTTCTCTCATCGTCGCTGGTCTCCATGGCCCGCTTAAAGCAGGTGTTTAGGTGGTTCTCCATCAGCATCTGGTGGGCTGACTTTAAGAGGCCGATGGCGGCCAGGTTCTGCTGCATTATGTCTATGCAGTAGCGGTCCTCGTCGACCATCTTGATAATGGTTGTAAGTAGGCTCTGGGTCTTCTTGAAATTAACCTTGCTTTGCTCCTTTTTGCTTTCCAAAACCCTTCCCAAAGTTGGAATTTACTTTATACCTATCACCTAGGATATAGGTATTGATATTATCATGCCAGCGTCATTTTTACAATTCTCAACCGTTTACTCGGTGGCTCAACTTGGCTATAGTTGGGGCTGGGTTGTCTGTCAAAAAAGACGCAGAAGGGAAGATATGCCCGAACTTCGAAGAGATAAGACTGCCGGCCGGCCGGTTGTCATAGCGACCGAGCGGGCGGCCAGGGTCGATGGGCTCTGCGTAGAGAGGCATATGAGATAATCCCAAGAGTCAGTATAAATGCGGGTTTCGAGCTAGGTTCTAATATGACAATAAATATCGTAAGTCCTGAGAAGGCAGCCGCTTTATTCGCTTCCCCATAGGGTCAAAATTACACAAAAGACTTGAGATAAGCCTTGCTGTCTCTCCTGGTCGGATAGTTGGGCCTTTTTTGCAAATCTTTGAAGGATATTTCCCTCTTTTGTGTAATATTACTTTTAAGTAGGTCTACGCCAAAAAGGCCGGCCCAAAAAGGCCGGCCAAGGCTTTTTAGATCGATACCACTGGGTATTGACAATAAATCAAACAAGAAAAGGAGGTTGAGGATTTTGGGTGCAGGTCAGAACTTAAAAAAGATGATTCTGATCGTTGTAAGCTTCGTTTTTGTATCGTTCTTCGTTTACTCTTCCAATCAGCTCGATTTTTACTGGTTCCTATTTGTTATTCCCATATTCATAGCGGCAGCCGCGTATGAGTTCTTTGGAAGTTTAGCCATCGGAGTACTGAGCGGAGCGGTCATCAATTGGACCATGCAGAACAGCACCGTAAACGTGGCCGATCCAGATCGTTTGTTTTATCAAATGATGATTGGAGTGGTCGTCTTCACTTTGGGGGGATTTGGGGTTGGGTTGATCTCCGGCAAGCAGCGCAAGCAACAGGCTAAAGCCGAGATGCTCTCCAACGAGGATTCATTGACTAATCTATATAGTTACGGGTACTTCATGGCTCGTCTGAGCGACGAGTTAAAACGGTCCAAGAGGTACAGCGATACCTTTGCCCTTTTAATGGTCGACATTGATGACTTCAATAAGTTCAACGATACCTTCGGCTACGATAAAGGCAACAGGATGCTGGAGAGGGTAGCCGAGATAATCAAGAAGGGTGTCCGCGAGATCGACATCGTCGCTCGCTACGGCGGAGAGGAGTTCGCTCTCATTCTTCCCAAGACCGATTCTTCGGGAGCCGAAACGGTCGCAGAGAAGCTTCGCAAACTTATTGAAGCTGCTCAATTCGAGGGCGATATCGAACAACCCGTAGTCAAGGCGACGGTGAGCGTTGGGGTGTCCATCTATCCGACGAGCGCAGATACCGATACCGAGCTGATCATCAAGGCGACTGAAGCTTTGCGCAAAGCCAAGGCAGACGGGAAGAACAAGATCGTTGTTCACTCGGAAAAGAAGAAGACCTCCAAAAAAGCAGCTGAATAAGCTGCTTTTTGAATTGGTCTTTGCGCCCTTAAGGGGCAGAAAATTTTTTTAGGGAGCTAAGTATTGTATACGGAAAAAGATAAAGTTAGGGTGGTGATGTGCACCTCGCTTTATAAGATTGAGGGGGATATATCAATTACTCGGGGAAGCAGAATCACTGACATGCTCAATGTCAAGGCGCATGATTTCTTCCCATTGACCGACGCCAAGGTGATGAGCGCTCTTGATGGTAAGATCTTATTCACTAAGCGTTATCTGACTGTTCATCGCAATGCCATTTTGTTGGTATTTCCAGCGGGCGATGAATAGGGTTTTGGCGTTTCAGGCATTCTATAATCGATCATAAAAGTTCTGATAAAGGGGGGTTTTGATTGCCTTCTAAAAAGGTACTAAGCATGACATTGTTTCTGTTCGCTTTTTGGATGTTACTGACATCGGGCAACTTGGATTCTACGAATCTGATCATGGGCGCCGTCGTCTCACCGCTGGTTGCGACATTGTCTTATGGTTTGATGAAGGAGAATTTGGGCGATGTTGAGGGAACGCCGGCCATATTGGGCCGTTTCCTCTACTCCATCCTTCTCTTGGTGATTGAGATCATCAAAGCCAATATAGATGTGGCCGAGAGGGTCTTAAATCCCCGCCTTCCGATCGATCCCCAGATATTGAAGTATGATTGTCATCTCAAAGGGGAAGATCCCAACACCATCCACGCCAACTACATCACCTTAACCCCGGGGACCCTGACTGTGGATATCGACGAGGAAGGCTATTATTACATCCACTGTCTGGCCAGTGCTCACGCGCGAGGGATGGGGGATCGCGTTCTGGAGAACATGGTCAAGTGGGTATATGAAGGGGTGAAGGAATAGTGAATGATTTCTTTACTGTGGTCACCGCCATCCTGGTCCTTTACATGTTCGTCTGTCTATACAGGGCTATCGCCGGACCGACGCTTGCCGACCGACTGGTGGCGGTCAACCTGATCGGCACCAAGACCGTAGTGGCCCTATCGCTAATCGCCTTCATATTTGATCAAAGCATGTATATAGATACGGCCATCGTTTATGCTCTGCTAAACTTCATCGTCACCATAGCGGTCGCCAGATATCTTGAGACTGGGGGTCTGCCAAGTGCCTAATTTGGATCTCTTTGGAATCATCAAATTGGCTTTGATATACATCTGTGCAATCATGGGCCTCTTCTTCTTTTTGGTTGGAGTCTTCGGCCTGGTCCGACTGCCGGATGTATATTGCCGCCTCCATGCCGGAACCAAGTGCGACACCTTAGGTTTGGGAGGCATTCTATTCGCCCTAGCCATCTACGAAGGTTTTTCGGGCGATGGATTCAAGATGGTCACACTCATCTTCTTGAATATGATTCTCTCTTCGGTTTGCGGTCATGCGATTGCCAGGGCCGCTTATCGCGTAGGAATTATGCCCTGGAGGAAGAGGTATGAAACGACTTACTCAAGGGAGGGGTTAGCCGATGCGGATTCTTGATCTTCTGCTTCTGCTCTTTCTGATCATCACCGCCTTGGGCGTCGTCCGCACCAAGGACCTGCTCGGAGCCTCGATCATCTTTTCAGCTTATAGTCTGATCATGGCCATCATTTGGCAACGCTTGGGTGCACCCGACATCGCTCTCACCGAAGCGGCCATCGGCGCCGGCGTTACGACCATTCTCTTTCTAGTCACCATCGGCCGGACAGTCAGGAGGGAGGACGAGTGAAAAAATTATTCACTTACTTTATTCTCTTTTTATTGTGGCTCCTAATGGTCTCGGCCGTTTTAGCTCTGCCCCCGATAGGCAGCGAGACGACCCCGGTCACCACTCACGTCATACCCCGCTACCTAACGGAGGGCGTCGAGGAGGCCGGAGCCGAGAACATTGTAACCGCTGTCATTCTGAATTATAGAGGATACGACACCATGGGTGAGGTTACGGTCATCTTTTGCGCCCTCATAGCGGTTCTTGCCGTCATCGGACGCGAGGATGTCAAGCTCCACACCTCCAAGGTTGATCTCGTCGGCATCAAGGAGAGCGTCATCGTAAGGAGCGTCGTCCGCTTCTTGGCTCCTTTCATCATGCTCTTCGCCGTCTATATTATGCTCCATGGTAAGGAATCGCCCGGCGGCGGATTTCAGGCCGGCGCCATCCTTGGCGCAAGTATAATCATCTACACCATGACCTTCAGCTATGACCTGACACTCAAGAAGTTCTTCGTCAAGGCTAGAACTTTTATGGAGAGTGCCGGGCCGATCGCCTTCTTCGCTTGCGGCGTGATCGCCCTCTTCTATGGGCAGAACTTCTTGACCTACATGATCCCGGCCTTTCCGTTCGCCACTCAAGAAGCCATGCGCAATCTGATGATCGAGGTAATTGAGGTGGGCATAGGTATCGGAGGCGGAACGGTCATATCTTCGATATTCTTGGCCATGGAGAAGGTGGAGAAATGATAAACAACGAAGTGATTGCCAAGGCTTATTCAAGCATAAACTATGTGGTGGCAGTAACCCTCTTTTGTATAGGGTTATACGCGCTGATAATCAAGCCCAACCTGATCAAGAAGTTCATGGGACTCAACATCATTGAGACCTCTGTCTTTCTCTTCATCATCTCCAGTGGTTATGTCAAGGGCGGTGTCGCACCGATATATACCCATGATACGCCGGTCAATGCGTTATTCGTTAACCCGATACCCCAGGCTCTGATCCTGACGGCCATCGTCGTTGCGGTCAGCGTGACCGCCTTGGCCCTATCTTTGATCATCAAGCTCTATGACCAGTGCGGTACCCTGAACGCAAATAAGCTAAAGGAGTTAAGATAAACTATGACGACATATTTGACATCTCATAGCCCAATCTTAATGGAAGTAACCTTTCTGGTTGGAGCGGCTTTAACTCCCATCATCAGCCTGATCAGGAAGAAGTTAGCCTTTTGGTGGGCTCTGATCGTATCGACCTTAGGTTTCTATTTCTGCACGCTTGCTGCGGCCGAGCTCTATAAATCCGGTCCCTTAAGCTACTACGTCGGCGGCTGGAGACCACCTTACGGCATCGAGATCAAGTTCGATTATCTCGGGGCGTTTGCCTTTCTGATCCTGCTCCTAAATATCATCATCTTGGTCTACTCTAAGAAGTATATGGAGCACGAGATAAGGGAGGATAAGCTTCCGGTCTATTATACTTTAGTCCTCCTTCTGGTCGGAGGCATGGTCGGCTTCACCATAACCGGAGACATCTTCAATATGTTCGTCTTCATGGAGATCCTGTCGCTTTCCGGTTATGCCCTGATCGCCATCACCGAAGAGAGGCTCAACGCCATGGCCAGCTTCAAGTACCTGGTTATGGGTGCGCTCTCATCACTGCTTCTTTTAGTCGGCATAGCCTTCATCTACAATGTTACGGGCAGTCTCAACATGGCCGATATCTCGGTCAGACTGAAGGAGTTTGCCGCACCGACCACCGCTTATGTTGCCGTAGCCGCGCTGATAATCGGCTTCACCGTCAAGGCGGCCATGTTTCCGGTTCATATTTGGCTGCCGGATGCTCACGGTCTGGCTCCGTCTCCGGTCAGCGCACTTCTTTCCGGACTGGTCATCAAGATCGGCATCATCGGTATCTTGAGGATAGTGTTTTCTGTCTATAGGCTTGCAGGACCGATCAACTTTACCTATCTACTCGATGTGTTGGAGTGGTTCGCGGTGGCGACGGTCATCTTCGGTGCTTTCTTCGCCTTCTTCCAGGATGATATCAAGGTCATCTTCGCCTATTCCAGTATTTCCAATATTGGTTACATCTTGATGGGTATCGGCCTGGTCTCGGTGGCCAATCCGGCTGGAAGCGTCAACGCCATGCTTGGAGCCCTGACCCATGTGGCCGCGCACGCCATAATCAAGACACTTCTCTTCCTCTCGGCCGGAGCCATCATATATAAAACCGGTCTAAGGAAGCTCAACGACCTTAAGGGCATAGGAAAGAAGATGCCTATCACCTGCATGGCCTTGGTCATAGGCGCCCTCTCCGTTACGGGCGTTCCGGGAACCGTAGGTTTCTGGGCCAAGTGGTACGTCATCAACGGAGCTTTTGAGTCGGGCCAGATATTCTTCGCCATAGCCCTGCTCGCTGGAGCTTTGATGGTCTTCGCCTACTACATCAAGATAATCAATGTAATCTTCTTCAGGATTCCTGAAGGCATGGATACCAAGATCGAAGAGGCCCCCTTAAGCATGTTGATCCCGATTATCGTTCTGGCGGCAAGCTGTATGGTCTATGGTCTCTTTTATATCTATCCGACGATAAACAATTACTTTATGCCAGTTGCAAAGTCTCTGCTCGGAATACTCTAGCAGTTGACTTTGGGTCCCAATTTGGCTTTTAAGTTGGAAAGTTTTATAAATACTATTTAAGGAGGTTTTAAAGATGGACGGTAGCATGTTTTCGAATCCCGCACTCTTAAGTGTCCTCATTCCACTTGTCCTTGCGGTCCTCATCTTCTTGCTCGGCGAGAAGAGAAGCGGTTTGGGTTCCCTGCTCTGCGTCATCGCTTCGCTGGCAACCCTGGCCCTTACCGTCTCCATGATGCCGACGGTAATCGGCGGAGGGGTATATGAGGTGAGCATGGGCGAAGTCGTCCCGGGCATAAACTTTGCCTTACGTGTCGATCAGCTCGGCCTCCTCTTGACCTTCACGGCCGCTCTCATCTGGGTCTTGGCCGCCATACACTCGATAGGGTATATGTCTCACGGCCATGCCAAGAGACGCTACTTCAGTTTCGTGGCCTTATGTCTCTCCTGGACGGTGGGCGTAGCCATATCGGCCAACCTCTTTACCTACCTCATATTCTATGAACTCTTCTCGTTTTCGACCTATCCCTTGATAGTTCACGAGGAGACCCCGGAAGCTCTGGCAGCCGGTAAGAAGTATATGGTCTACATCTTGATCGGTTCATCCTTCGTTCTCTTCTCCATCATCTATACCTACTTCTTGGCCCACAACCTGGATCTCTCTATGGCCGGAATACCGACCTTAGCCAGCGTCAACAGGGGAGCTCTCATGGTTCTCTTCTGGGGCTTCATGATCGGTTTTGGCGTCAAGGCCGCCATGATGCCGCTCCACGGCTGGGTACCTCAAGCTCACCCGGTCGCCCCGGCTCCATTCAGCGCCATCCTTTCGGGCGTCATGGTCGCGGTCGGTGCTTTCGGTATCGTCCGTACCGTGCTCAACGTCTTCGGCGTGGCCTTGGTCAGGAGCTTGAACGTCTCCTTCACTCTGGCTTACATCGTCTCCTTTACCATCGTCGTCTCCTCTATCCTGGCCTTAAATCAGGATAACCTAAAGAGACGTCTCGCCTATTCGACCATCGGTCAGATGGGCTACATAGTCTTGGGAACCGTGCTCTTGACGGAGTATTCGATTGCCGGAGCTTTAGTCCACATCATCAACCACGCTCTCATGAAGGGAACCCTCTTCATGTGCGCCGGTAACATCATCCATCAATCGGGCAAGGCCAAAGTGAGCGAGATGAAGGGCCTGGGCAATAAGATGCCGTTGACCTTCATCGCCTTCACGATAGCGGCTCTGGGTATGATCGGTCTGCCGCCCTTCGTCGGCTTCATCAGCAAGTGGTATCTGGCCATCGGTGCTTTGGATGCTAAAGGCGTCTTCTTCGTTATAGTCCTCCTTATAAGCTCGCTTCTTGGAGGCGCATACTTTTTGCCCATCATCTACACCGCCTTCTTCCAGAAGGGCGAGGGTGAAGCGGCCGCCGGCCACGGCCATGATGATCACGGCCACGGTGAGCATGCTAAGCCCGAATCGATAGAGGCTCCGGCCGTCATGACGATTCCGGTCTTAGTCGGAGCGCTCGGCGTCATCGTAGTCGGCATCTTTGCCAAAGCACCCAACTTCCCGCTTCAAATCATCAAAGCGGCCACCGACATCTTGCTTAAGTAGGGATGTTTATGAGAAACGCAAGACTTAGAAGGACATACATAGCGATAACCACCTTGGCTCTGAGCGCGATCCCTTCGGGGATCGCCCTGGCCAGCGCGGCGGCGGAAGGAGGTCACGGCGTCGACCCCAAGGCCATGCTCTATTATCAGATCCAATGGGGTCTCATCGTTGCGGCCTTCACCATCTGCCTTCTCTACGCCATCAAGGTCAAGCTGCGCGGCAAGGGACACCATGAGGGGATGTTTTTGGGCTTCCTTCTGGCGGCCATGGTCTTTGGCGTCAAGTATCTCGACTATCCCTTGATGCTCAGAGGATTTCATGAGACTCAAGGATTGGGAACCATCAGGGTATTCGTCATGTTTGCGGCGGCCTTTCTGATCACCTTCTACGGGGTGCTCGGCCGTCATGACGAGGAACACAACGATCACGGATCCGGTCACGACGATCACGGATCCGATCATGGTGCAGCCCATGACGCTGGGCACCATTAACATACGGGCCTTTCGGCCCTTTAAACATATCTATAAATACTATTTAAGGAGGTTTTAAAGATGGACGGTAGCATGTTTTCGAATCCCGCACTCTTAAGTGTCCTCATTCCACTTGTCCTTGCGGTCCTCATCTTCTTGCTCGGCGAGAAGAGAAGCGG
>JBBIRY010000011.1:0-22142 GCA_037441605.1 Actinomycetota bacterium
CCCAAACTTGGGCTAGAGCAGCTTTCACCTCTCCATCATAGACTACCTTTCTTTTCTTTCTTGGCTTTGTCTCTAACGATATACGGGGTTGAATCTTTCTGATAACATATTTTCTATTTTGGCTGGTATTCTTGCAGTATTCGTCCAGAATCTTGCTTTTTGCCTTCTTTGATCTTGCTTCCAAGTATCTTTGTCTTAATCTTTTGAGATACTGGTTTCTTGAATACATATCCATCCCTTCCTCCTTGATCCTGTTAATTGTCTGCTGCTTCGATCAAGGAGATTCTACCAATCTTGGTTACCTTTTATATGATTTAACTGCTACCTCTATAGTTACATTTTAGGTGATTTGATTCGACCAATCGACGTCCTTTACTATGAGTGATAAAATATATGGGTTATTTTTAGCTTTGAATCGATTAAGGGTGGGATGGAGTTTATATGCAGGGGTTATTAGGTAAGGTCTTAAGGGCGGGAGAGGGAAAGAGACTAAAGCAGCTCGAAGAGCGCATCAAGGAGATAAACTCTTTGGAGGAGGCCGTCTCGTCTCTCTCCGATCAGAATCTGGCCGCCAAAACAAAGAGTTTTTTGGCCGATCTTTCAGATGGAAAGAGTTTAGATGATATCTTGGCTGAGGCCTTTGCGGTCGTGCGCGAGGTCTCTAAGCGCAAACTAAATATGCGCCACTTCGATGTCCAGCTCATTGGCGGCATTGTCCTGCACGAGGGCTCCATCGCCGAGATGGCCACAGGTGAAGGCAAAACGCTTGCCGCAACCCTGCCCGTATATCTCAATTCTCTCGCCGGGGGCGGCGTCCACGTCGTCACCGTCAATGATTATCTGGCCAAGCGCGACGCCGTTTGGATGGGTCCGATCTACAACTTCTTGGGGCGCAGCGTCGGAGTCATTCAGCACGACTCCTCTTTCATCTATGATCCAACTTATGACGCCGCCGAAGAGAGCTTGAAGTTTTTACGCCCCGTCCCAAGGAACGAGGCTTATCTCGCCGATATCACCTATGGCACCAACAACGAGTTCGGCTTCGATTACTTGCGTGACAATATGGCCTTAAGCTTAAATCGTATGGTTCAGCGCGGACACAGTTTTGCCATCGTCGATGAGGTAGATAGCATTTTGATCGATGAAGCCAGGACCCCCCTTATCATCTCAGGACCGGCTGAGGATAGGAGTCGTATCTGCAAGCAGGTCGAGCAGGAGGTCTTTCGCTTCAAACCGCTCATTATCGTCAAAGAGAGCAAAGATGAAGGGGAGCTTGATTATAACGAGGAGAACTACGATTTCGTCGCCAACGAGAAGGAGAATACGATCAAAGTCACCGCTCGCGGCGAAGGCAAGATGGCGCGGGCTCTCGGCGTAGAGGTTGAGGAGCTCTCCGACCCGACGCTTGAGCCTTACGGCGTGCCAATGCTGGAGTGGCAGAGCCGCTACAAGCAGAGCATGAAGGCTCATTCGCTCTTCAAGCGGGATGTCGACTACATAGTCAAGGATGGCCAAGTCATCATCGTCGACGAATTCACCGGCCGCTTGATGCAGGGGCGGCGTTACAGCGATGGTCTTCACGAGGCGATTGAGGCCAAAGAGAGGGTTGCCATCAAGCAGGAAAATCAGACTCTGGCCACCATCACCTTGCAGAATTATTTTAGGATGTACGATAAATTGGCCGGCATGACTGGTACGGCCGCGACCGAAGCCGATGAGTTTCATCATATCTATAAACTCGAGACGGTGGTCATTCCGACCAATAAACCGATGGTAAGGCGAGACCTCTTAGACGTCATCTACAAGACGGAAAAAGGGAAATTTGAGGCGATAGTTGCCGATATAGTTGAGCGCAGCAGAAGCGGCCAGCCGGTTTTGGTCGGAACCGTATCGATCGAAAAATCGGAACTTCTCTCAAAGATGCTAAGGGTTCAGGGGGTCAAACACGAGGTCCTTAACGCCAAATATCATGAGCGAGAAGCTCAGATCATTGCTCAGGCCGGAAAGAGAGGCGCGGTCACCATCGCAACCAACATGGCCGGAAGGGGAACCGACATAATCCTTGGCGGCACCCAGCCGATTGCTACCGAAGTGGAAGCGGTTAAGGAGGCGGGCGGTCTCCACGTCATCGGAACCGAAAGGCACGAATCCCGCCGGATAGACAATCAGCTCCGCGGACGCTCCGGGCGCCAGGGCGACCCGGGATCCTCGCAATTCTTCATCTCGCTCGAAGACGACCTGATGCGTCTCTTTGGCGGAGAGAGAATCAGCTCGATCATGGACAGGCTCGGGCTTGCCGAAGATATTCCGATCGAGCATAACATGATCACTAAATCGGTCGAGCGGGCACAGAGCCAAGTGGAAGCCCATAATTTTGAGATAAGAAAGCACGTCTTGGAATATGATGACGTAATGAATAAGCAGCGCGAAGTTATCTACGGAGAGCGCAAACGCTGCCTTGAGGGAGACGACCTTCACCACAAAGCGGCCGATCTGATCGAAGAGGTCGCCGGTTCGGTGGTCGATTCCTTCGTAAACCCCAACGCCTATCCCGAAGACTGGGATCTTAACGGCTTATTCTTGGAACTGGAAGAGCTCTTCCCGCTAAAGATAGATCCCGGTGATACCGATCTCTCACTCAGGGCGAGCGATTTGAAAGAAGAGGTTTTGGGGAGAGTCAAGGGCCTCTATCTCAAGCGCGAGGAGGAGCTCGGTCCAAAAATCCTGCGCGACCTCGAGAGGCATATCATGCTCCAAGACGTCGATCATCGGTGGAGAGAGCACCTCTATGAGATGGATTATCTCAAAGAGGGTATCGGACTTCGGGCCATCGGCCAGAGAGATCCTTTGGTCGAATACCGCCGTGAGGCATATGCCCTTTGGGAGATGACCATGAACGGGATCAAGACCGATTTTGTAAAGTACATCTTCAGGGCTCAAGTGGTTACCGAAGAGACGCAGGCCCAAGCGCCCAAGAGGGAGGCCAAGACCTTCCGCTCAGATGAAGAGGAGAGGCCTTCTTCGACCAAGTTGACCGGCAAAGTGGGCAGGAACGACCCCTGTCCCTGCGGCAGCGGCAAGAAGTACAAGAAATGCTGCGGAGCTTAATTGGATGATAACTTACACCGGAGGCCCAAATGATCGTTGATCAGTCGGAAAGATTAAATTCCTTAGCAATCAGGATCGATAAGATAAGGGAGTATCTTTGACATCGACGGCAAGAAGGCCGAGGCCCTTAAGCTGGAGAGCCTTGCGGCAGAGCCAAGCTTCTGGAGCGATCAAACAAGAGCTCAGGAGGTTATGAGGGAGCTCGGTAAGTTAAAGGATGATATCCTGGCCCTTGAAAAGATAGACGAAAAGAGGGCCGACCTCTATCTTTTAAATGAACTGGCTCTGGCCGAAGAAGACGTCCGTTTGGCCAAAGATCTGGAAGAGGAGATAGCCTCGCTCGACCATGAGGTCGATGAAATCGAGCTTAAGAGTTGGTTTAAGGGAGAGCTTGATGAGGATGATGCCATAGTCACCATCCATCCCGGGGCCGGCGGGGTCGAATCCCAGGATTGGGCTGAGATGCTCCTTCGGATGTACCTTAGGTGGGCTGAGAAGAGGGGCTTTAAGTCCGAGATAATCGATATCGCCCAAGGCGACGGGGCCGGCATCAAGAACGTTACCTTCACCGTTAAGGGTCCTTACGCTTTCGGGTTTTTCCGCCCAGAGAAGGGCGTCCATCGTTTGGTGCGGATCTCACCCTTCGACTCTTCGAGCCGCCGCCATACCTCATTTAGCTCCGTAGATGTCACCCCTCTGATAGATGATGAGGTGGATATCGAGATTGATCCCAAGGATTTGCGGATCGAGACCTATCGGGCGAGCGGAGCCGGCGGTCAGCATGTCAATGTGACAGATTCGGCCGTGCGGATAACTCATATCCCGACAGGGGTCGTCGCTCAATGCCAGAGCGAGCGGTCGCAATATCAGAACAAGGATACAGCCATGCAGATACTCAAGGCCCGCCTCTTCGAATTGGAAGAAGAGAAGAAGAGAGAAGAGCTGGATAAGATAAGGGGAGAGAAGAAGGATATCGCCTGGGGAAGTCAAATCAGGTCATATGTCCTTCATCCCTACAGTTTGGTCAAGGATCATCGTACCGATCTAGAGAAGGGCAACGTTCAGGCCGTCTTGGGCGGCGATTTGGACGATTTCGTAGTCGCTTACTATCGGGCCGGTTTGAATTGAAACCAACAAGGAGGACGCCGTGAGATTACCTGCCGACCTGCATGTACATACCGTGGCCAGCGGCCACGCCTTCAGCACGGTCGACGAAGCGGCCAGGGTGGCCGCCGAAAAGGGGATCGAGATGATCGCCATAACCGATCACGGTCCGGCCTTGCCCGGCGGCGCTCATCCCTATCACTTTTGGAACTTGCGCATTTTGCCCAAAGAGATAGCGGGGGTGCGCATCTTGACCGGCATCGAAGCGAATATAATCGATCAAAGCGGCAAGCTCGATGCCGATGACGAGATCTTAAGTGAGCTCGATATCGTTTTAGCCGCCTTCCATATAAACTGCGGCTATGTCGATCTTGGAGTGGTTGGAAATACAAAGGCAATGGTAGGCGCGATCAGAAATCCCAATGTGGATGTGGTCGCCCATCCCGGCAACCCCGCCTTCACGGTTGACGCCAAAGAGATCGTAAGGGCCGCCAAAGACTTCAATGTGGCCATCGAGCTTAATAACAGCTCGCTTCTCCATACTACCAGCCGCTTTGGAAGTTATGACAACTGCTTGAGCCTAGCCAAGGAGGCTCTCAAGATTGGGACGAAAGTCGTCATCAGCAGCGACTCCCACATCGCGAGCAATATCGGCAATTTCGATGACGCCATCGAGATGGCCGAGCGGGCCGGATTTACCGAGGAAGATATATTAAATAGCTCGACCGAAAAAGTCTTAGAGTTTTTAAATCTCAATTGAAGGTCGATTTGGGGTTGATGGATCGCTTTTTAAATGGTATCTCTATCTAAGCATTTTCAAAGATGAGGGAGATTTTGAATAGAGAAGAGCTAGAATCATATCTTAAGGCCAAGGCTTGCAAGATTAGGGCTGACATCATCGAGATGACCTGTTTGGCCGCTTCCGGCCATCCGGGGGGCTCGCTCTCTGCGGCCGACGTGCTGGCCGTTCTCTACTTTCACCACATGCGCCATGATCCGAAGAACCCTAAATGGGAAGGGCGGGACCGCTTCGTGCTAAGCAAAGGTCACGCCTGCCCGGTCCTTTACGCGGCCTTAGCCGAGGCCGGCTATTTCGACCGAGAGCATCTTAAAACGTTGCGTAAACTTGGCAGCATTTTACAGGGTCATCCCGATATGAGAAAGGCTCCAGGCGTTGAGATATCATCTGGATCGCTCGGTCAAGGTCTGGCCGTCGCCTGCGGCATGGCCAAGGCGGCCAAGATAAAAGAGGAGAGCCATCGCGTCTTCGTAATGATCGGCGATGGGGAGTCGCAAGAGGGCGAGATCTGGGAGTCGGCCATGTTTGCCGCCCATTATGAGTTGGATAACCTTGTCGCCATCACCGATTACAACAATCTTCAGATAGATGGCTTCGTCTCCGAGGTTATGGAGGTTCAACCTCTGGCCGAGAAGTGGCGGGCCTTTTCATGGCACGTCATCGAGATAGATGGTCACGACATCGGCCAGATAATCGATGCCTTGGAAGCGGCCGACCAGGTTAAAGGCAAACCCACAATGATTGTGGCCAACACCACCAAAGGCAAGGGCGTCTCCTTCATGGAGGGCGTCTGCGACTATCACGGCAAGGCTCCGACCAAGGATGAGATGGAGCGGGCTCTCTCTGAGCTGAAATAAGGTTTTTTTTGGAGGATTAATTGGGCGAAGATAGACCGATGAAGGCGACCAGGGAGGCCTATGGCAATGCTCTGGTCGAGCTTGGAAGAGAGCGGGAAGACATCGTTGTCCTCGAAGCCGACCTTGCCAAGTCAACCTATAGCATAAAGTTCAAGGAGGCCTTTCCCGAGCGCTTCATAGAGTGCGGGGTGGCCGAGGCCAACATGATGGGGGTGGCAGCCGGTCTTGCCGCCTCAGGCATGATTGCCTATACCGGATCATTTGCCATATTTGCCACCGGGCGCGCCTTTGAGCAGGTCAGAAATACTATTGCATATGCAGCGCTCAATGTTAAGATCTGCCCGAGCCATGGAGGCATAACCGTAGGCGAAGACGGAGGCTCTCATCAATCGATCGAAGATGTGGCCCTGATGCGGGTGCTTCCCAATATGAAGGTGGTCGTTCCGGCCGATTATTGTCAAGCCAAGGCGGCCATCAAGGCGGCGGCTGATATAGAAGGTCCGATCTTTATCAGGACCGGCCGCTCAAAGGTACCCCAGATATTTTCCGAAGATTATCACTTTGAACTCGGCAAAGCCCATCTCCTTAAAGAAGGGAAAGACGTTACCATCTTTGCAAACGGCATAATGCTGGCCAAGGCTCTAAGTGCGGCTGAGACTTTGAGCAAAGAGGGAATCCTGGCCGAGGTCATAAATATCCATACCTTAAAACCGCTCGATGAAGAGGCCATTATCGCTTCGCTCAAAAAGACGGGAGCGGCCGTTACGGCAGAGGAGCACAGCGTGATCGGTGGGTTGGCAAGTGCGATCGCCGAGTTATCGGCCAAGAGGGCGCCCGTTCCAATCGAGATGGTCGCAGTGGGCGATCTTTTTGGAACCTCCGGCGGCGAGGCCGAACTTCTCGAATATTTTCATCTGACCGAAAAAGATATCGTTGAAGCCGCAAAAGAGGCCATCTCCCGCGAGGCCTAGCTAAAAGCTCTTTCTTTAAAGCTCTTTTTTTGTTAACATCTTCACATATGAGGCTGATAGCATGATAAGCATCAAGAACCTGACAATGAGGTATAACGGCGGAAAGCCGGCCCTAGATAATATAAATTTAGATGTCGAAAAGGGCGAATTCGTCTTCCTGGTCGGTCCAAGCGGCAGCGGTAAGTCGACACTCATCAAACTTCTCATTCGTGAACTGATTCCCACACAAGGCAGAATTACGGTTGCCGGACATGACATCGTCAATATGCCGACCAGAAGAGTCCATCTTCTTCGCAGGAATATCGGTTGCGTCTTTCAGGATTTCAAACTACTTCCCAACAAGACGGCTTATGAGAACGTCTCCTTTGCGCTAGAGGTCATCGGCAAGTCGGAGCAAGTAATAAGGACTCAAGTTCCCGAGGTTTTAAGGCTTGTCGGTCTCGATGGTAAATTCGACCGCTATCCAAACGAACTCTCCGGCGGCGAGCAGCAGCGGGTCTCTTTGGCCAGAGCTTTCGTCAATCGCCCGCCCCTTCTTCTTGCCGATGAGCCGACGGGTAATTTGGATCCGGCCATCTCCGCTGAGATCATGAGCCTTTTAGACAAGATAAACAAGACGGGAACCACCATCCTCATGGTCACCCACGACCGTGAGATGGTCAACAACCTGCGCCGCAGGGTCATCGCCCTTGAGAACGGCCACCTGGTCAGAGATCAGATGAGAGGGGTCTACGGTTATGAGGATTAAACCTCTCTACTTCACCCGCGAAGCCATCGAGAGCATGAGGAGAAACTTCGCCATGAGCAGCGCGGCCATGAGCACGGCAGCTCTATCTTTATTTATGGTTGGCGCCTTCATCCTGATGTTCATGATCTTGAGATCATTTGCGGCAGACACTCTCTCTAAACTTGAGATAGAAGTCTTTTTGAAAGATGAAGCCGCCTCGGCTCAGGTTCAAGCCTTCCAGAATGAGATAACCAGCTGGCAAGAGGTGAAATCGATCAAATATGTCAGCAAGGATGAGGCCCTGGCAAGGCTCAAGGAAAGGCTCAAAGACAAACCCGATATCCTGGAGGCTCTTTCGGGAAATCCGCTTCCCGCTTCGATCAGGATCTTCACCAAGGAGGCGAGCTTTATTGAGCCGACGGTGGCCAAGATCAACTCCTATCAGGCCCTTGCGGAGGTGGTCGAAAACCCCAAGACCGACATCAAATATGGAGCCGAATTTATAGACAGGCTCTTTTCGGTCTTCAAGGTGATGGGTTGGATCGGATTTGGGGCCGCTTTTCTCCTCTGCTTTGCCTCTGTGGTCTTGATCATAAACACCATCCGTCTGACCATCTTAGCTCGGAGTAAGGAAGTATCGATCATGCGTCTGGTCGGCGCCTCGATGTGGTTTGTAAGATGGCCCTTCCTTTTGGAAGGCATGTTCCAAGGGCTGGCTGGTTCGGTCGTGGCCATCGGTCTCCTATACTTCGTCAAGGTCTGGGTCTTAAGGAAGATGACCGAGATCATTCCCTTCCTCAGGATAACCATAACCACCGCCTCTTTCGTCCAGTTGGTTTTGGGGATAACCTTCGGCGGCATACTGATCGGAGCCGTCGGAAGCGCGATAGCGTTGCGCAGATTCTTGAAGGTCTAACCGAACGGGTCCTCATCATAAGGTTGTGATCCGATGCGACTTAAGGACCGCAGTCTTCTTTTAACGCTTATATTCGCCATCTTTCTAACCGCCCTACCGCTTAACCAACCCGTTTTTTCCTCACCATTAGGTGATGCCCAGAGCGAACTTGAAGAGATAAACCGAAAGCTCGAAGAGAATCAGAAGGTCTTAGAGGAAGCCAAAAAGAAAGAGACGGGCATCCTTGGCGAGATAGCCAAGAAGGATGACGAGATCCGCTCCAAAGAGAGCGAACTTTCGACGCTAAACAAGCAGCTCTCCAAATTGAACGCAGAGTCGGATCAGACTTCAAAGAGACTCGAAATCACCGAGGCAGAACTCGAACTCAATCAACTTGAACTGAAAGCTCTTCAGGAAAACCTCTTAAAACAAACCGATCTTTTGGCCCGGCGTCTTCGGAGCATCTATAAAGATGGGGATCTCTCCTTCATTCAAGTCCTACTTAAGGCGACGGATTTTTCCGACCTTCTGACCAGGATAGGGTATCTCTCGATGATAGCAGATCAAGACACCCTCCTCTTGGAGAGGATAAAGAGGGATAAGGCGGCAGCCGAAAAATCCAAGATTCAGATAGAGGCGCGGCAAAAAGAGATCGAGGCCGCACTGTTAACACTGAAGACCAACACCAAGAACGTCATAGACGTCAAGGCGTTGACTCAAATTAAACGCGAGCAGATATCGGTCGATCTAAAGGCGAAAAAAGTTCTTTTGACCCAGGTTCAAAGGGATAGGGCGGCTGCCGAAAGGATAGAGGCAGAGCTTGAGCGTTCATCCCAAGAGCTCACAGCCTATATCAGGAGCCTTGAGAGCGGAGAGCCGGCAACCCCGCCGACCGGACCCTACAGGTGGCCGACGAATGGCCCGATCACTTCGGGTTACGGGATGAGATTCCACCCGATCCTCAAAGTCTACAAGATGCACACCGGAATTGATATCGGCGCCCCGTACGGTCAGAACATTTGCGCTTCCCAGGGCGGTACCGTCATATTCGCAGGTTGGCAAGGGGGTTACGGGCGGACCATGATAATCGATCACGGCGGAGGGATATCCACCCTCTACGCCCATACCTCGGCCCTAAATTTTAATGTTGGCCAAAGGGTCGAAAAGGGCGATATAATTGGTCATATCGGCAGCACAGGCTATAGCACCGGTCCCCATCTCCACTTTGAGATCAGGCAGGAAGGCGAGCCTAAGAACCCGATGAATTGGTTTTGATCTTAAGGAGGAGAATGAACGAACTCTCAAAGAAGAGACTTATCTATGCAAGCGTCTTTTTGGCGGTGACAGTGTTCTTTTTTGCCGCTTTTTCGGCCGGATTTATTACCTCAAGACGCCTTTCAAGCGAGCCCGAAAGGGGCTTGGGCGGCGATTACTCTCTCTTGGATGAGGCGGTAGAGTTCTTGAGGAAGGACTATATCGGCGAGATAGACAACAAGGCGCTTATGCGGGGAGCGGTCCGAGGGGCTGTGGCCGAACTTGGCGATCCCTATACGAAGTATCTCGATCCAAAGCAGGCCAAGGCGTTGAGTGAGGGATTGAGCGGTGAGTTCGAGGGGGTTGGGCTCTATCTCCTCCAAAAGGACGGCAAATGCCTTGTGGTCAAGGCAATCAAGGGCGCCCCGGCGGAGAAGGCCGGCGTTAAGAAGGGCGATGTCATCGCCAAGGTCAATGAGATGGAGACGGCAGATCGCCTCTTGGATGAGATCGTCTCCAAGATAAAGGGGAGAAAGGGCACTCAAGTCAAACTGACCATTCACCGCGAAGGCGAGAGCGCGCCCATCGAGATATCAGTCGTTCGGGCCACCATAAAGATCCCCAACGTGACGGGAGAAGTGCTGGGTGGGGATATCGGCTACATAAGGGTTGAGGAGTTCAATGAAGTCATTGATGAGGATATGGATAGGGTTCTCTTCGATCTGGAGATGCGGGGCGCCAAGGGCATCATCTTGGACCTTAGGGACAATCCGGGCGGCATCCTGGAGAGCGCCGTCGATATGGCGAGCAAATTCATCGCCTCGGGCGTCATCGTAACCGAGAAGAATAAGCAAGGTGAGATCAAGAAGTATGAGGCCAAAGGAGGAGGCGACGAGGATATCCCGCTTGTTCTTCTGGTTAATGGGGGGAGCGCAAGCGCTTCGGAGATAGTGGCCGGAGCAATCCAAGATACAGGGCGCGCTCCGATAGTCGGCGAGCAGACCTTTGGAAAGGCCTCCGTTCAATCGGTCCACAAACTGAAAGACGGTTCCAACCTTGTGGTAACCTCGGCTTCATACTTCACCTCCAAGGGACGCGATATCAATAAAAAAGGAATCGCGCCAGATTATAAGGTTGAAATGACGGATGGCTCCAAGGTTGATATCCAGCTTGAGAAGGCAAAAGAGCTGCTCTCATCCTTACTTCTTTCTAAGGAGGCCGCATAGACTTAAGTGGGCTTAAAGAAGAGATAAATAGGATCTTAAACGCGCAAAATCAAAACCCCCTAACAACCTGCGAAGTTGCCGAACGGCTCGGAGTCGATCCCGATCAGCTTCTACCGATCTTGGAAGAGCTTGAGAGGGAGGCCAAGATAGTTCGGACCAAGAAGGGTAAGTATGCTCGACTTCAAGCGGCAAATCTTGCTCTTGGAATTTTCAAAACCAACCGCCGCGGCTACGGATTTGTCTTAACCGAAGGGGCTGATGTTTATATCTCTAAAGATGATATGAACGGCGCTCTAAATAACGATAAGGTTTTGGTGAGCCTGGCTGCCCACCGTTATCGGGAGGGAAATATCGAGGGCCGAGTCGTCCGCGTTATCGAGCGGGCCAATCCCAAGATAGTTGGAAGCGTCTCAATCAAAAAGAAGACGGCCTACGTAATACCATCTGACAAGCGACTCTTCTTGACCGTCATCATCGATCCTAAATCAGAGCTTAAGCTTTCGGATGGGCAGATAGTTTTAGTCAAGATCGAGCGTTGGCCAGATAAGAACATGGTGGCAAAGGGCCACGTAATCGAGGTTATTGGCCAAGCCGGAGACGCTGGAATTGAGATCGAGACGATCATCAGGGAGCACAATCTTTCAACCTCGTTCGATGATGCAACCTTAAATGAGGCCGCGGCCGCAAGTGAAGAGCTTCTTGAAGCCGAGGCCTCTAAGAGGCGTGATTACAGCGAAGTCTTCACAGTCACCATAGACGGTGATGACGCCAAGGATTTCGATGACGCCATCTCGATCAAAAGGCTTGATGACGATCGCTTCGAACTCATCGTCCACATTGCCGATGTCTCACACTATGTCAAAGAGGGCAGTCATCTCGATCAGGAGGCAAAGAGGAGAGGAACCAGCGTCTACCTGGTAGATCGGGTTCTGCCGATGCTTCCCCCAAAGCTTTCCAATGATATCTGCAGCTTAAATCCGAATCTTTTGCGCCTGACCTTCTCGGTCAAGATGATAGTCGATGGCCGCGGCGAAGTTAACGACTTTGAGATCTTTGAATCCTTTATCAAGAGCGACCGCCGCCTGACCTATCAAGGGGTCGACGGTGCATTGAGTGGGGCTGGTTTCGATGACCATGAGGTTGAGTCCTTGATAAGATCGATGGTCGAGCTCTCCGATATTTTGGAGAAGAAACGGCTAGAGCGTGGGAGCCTCAATTTTGAGACGGTCGAGCCCAAGGTGATTTTGGATGATGATCTCAAACCGATCAGGGTCGAAATTCGTGAAAGGACTAAGGCGACCAAACTGATCGAGGAGGCGATGATTCTGGCCAACGAGACGGTCGCCTCATATATGCATCACCTCTCTCATCCGATGATCTATCGCGTTCACGATGAACCCGATTATGATCTTCTGCTTCAGCTAAGAGAGTTGCTAAAGGAACTCAACTATTCCGTTAAGGGTCGAATAAACCAGCCCAAAAATCTTCAGAAGATAATAGATTTCGCCTCGCGCCGGGATGAGAAGCTTTTAATAAACTCACTCCTTCTTAGGGCCATGAAACAGGCTAAATATCACCCAAACCGCTCTCCTCACTTCGGATTGGCTTCTGAGGCTTATACCCACTTCACCTCGCCGATAAGGCGCTATTGCGACCTCGTCGTCCATCGTTTGGTTAAAGAGGCATTGAGCGGCAGAATCGTTGAAGGCGACCCAATGGATCTCTCGCTAACGCTTACCGAAACAGCCGAACATATCTCGATAACGGAACGAGAGGCTGAAGACGCCGAAAGAGAATCAGTCAGCGTCAAGCTCTGTGAACTCTTGAGCGAGCGGATCGGGGAAATATTTTTGGGTACCATAACCGGTGTGACCGATTTTGGCATCTTCGTTCAGCTGGCCAATACGGCCGAAGGGCTGATCCACGTCAAGAGGATGAGAGACGACTTCTACGTATTCGACCATGATCGTTTCCTTCTGCGTGGTGAGCGCTCAGGGAAAATCTATCGCCTTGGGGAGAAACTCATGGTAGAGCTCCTTTCGGTAGACATAGCCTCTCGCCGGATCGATTTTTTGGTCGCCTAAGGTTTCAAATCGTTTAAATCGACTTTAATTTCAAGAAATTTGGATATTTATTGACAAATATTCTTAAATTATCTATATTATGTCAATATTATCAAAAATTGGGGGAAATATGATTCGGGTTGGCATAGTGGGCGCTTCAGGTTATACGGGGTCGGAATTGCTGCGCCTGCTTGCAGCTCACAGAGAAGTTGAGATCGCTTACCTTACGGCCGGCCGACATGCCGGCCAAAGGGTCGATTCCTTAAACAAGGGGTTTTTGACAAAACTTGATTTGGTTTTCGAGGAGTTCGATCCGGTCGTCGCTAAAGCGAGAATAGATTTTGCCTTCATCGCTTTGCCCCACGGAAAATCGATGGAAGTGGTTCCACCTCTTCTTGAGGCCGGCATAAAACTTGTCGATTTGAGCGGCGATTTCCGTTTTTTAGATAAAGGAATCTATGAGAGCTGGTATAAGATTGAACACAAGGCGCCGGCCCTTTTGGGAAAGGCGACCTATGGCCTTAGGCCATAGGTCCGGAGCGATATCGCTAAGAGCTCATTTGTGGCTAATCCGGGCTGTTTTCCGACCGGGGCCGCTCTGGCTTTGGCTCCGGCCTTAAAGCTTGGCCTCATCGAAGCGGAAGATATCATCATCGATTCTTTGACCGGCACTTCCGGGGCGGGGCGGTCGGGCAGCGACGATCTCCACTTCTCGGAGGTGGCCGAGAATCTGAGCTCTTACAAGGTCGGCGGGGTCCATCAGCATATTCCAGAGATCGAGTCCGAACTATCCAAGCTGGCCGGAGTCAAGGCGGCTATATCCTTCACCCCGCACCTGGCCCCGTTTTCGCGGGGGATATATACCACCGCCTACGCCAAGCTTAAAGAGGTAAAGGCCGCAACGGAGATCATTTCGGCTTACAAAGAATTTTATGGGGGCGACCGCTTTGTTAAGGTGATGAATGAGGGTTTCTACCCCGAAGTTAAGTCCGTGGCCGGTTCAAACTTCTGTCAGATCGGTCTGGCATTGGATGGGCGGACAAATAGGCTGATCATAATTTCGGCCATCGATAACCTGATCAAAGGGGCGAGCGGTCAGGCGATTCAGAATATGAACCTGATGCTTGGATTAAAAGAAGAGGAGGGGCTCTTGACCCTTCCCTTGCGTCCTTAAAAGAATCGATCGTTAAAAGGAGAGTTTACTTTTGGAAAAGATAGTTTACGAGCGGGTTAGCGGCGGGGTCTGCGCCGCAAAGGGTTTTATGGCGGCCGGCCACGCCGCCGGCATCAAGGCGAGCGGAGCCGAGGATATAGCTCTCATTTATTCGGAAAAACCGGCCAAGGCGGCATGTGTCTTTACGACCAATAAGATGGCGGCCGCCCCGGTCATATTGAGCCGCAAGAACATCGAAGAAGGCATCGTGAGCGCGGCCATAGTCAACAGCGGCAACGCCAACGCCTGCACGGGAGAGGCCGGATTTAGGGATGCCGAAACGATGGCAAAAGAGACGGCCAAGGCACTTGGAATCGACGAGAAGAATGTGATAGTCGCATCAACCGGCATCATCGGGGTTCCTTTGCCAATGGATAAGATCACAGCGGGCATAGCCGAGCTTGCCAAAACGGTTAAGGCCGGCGGCAACGAATCAGCCGTCAAAGCGATCATGACGACCGATACCTACCCCAAAGAGCTCGCCATAAACTTTGAGTTTAGGGGCAAACTGGTCACTATCGGCGGCATAGCCAAGGGTTCGGGGATGATAGCCCCCAATATGGCTACCATGCTTGCCTTTATAACGACCGACATCAACATCTGCCGGACCTGTTTGAAGGCGGCCTTGAGCGAAGCTGTGCAAGAATCATTCAATAAGATAACGGTGGACGGGGAGTGCAGCACGAACGACATGGTTCTCATCATGGCGAGCGGAGAGGCTGGCAACGAAAAGCTGGTACTTGGCGACCCCGACTTTCCGATCTTTCTTGCCGCCTTAAAGCATGTCGCAACCGAACTTGCTAAATTGATAGTCAAAGACGGCGAGGGGATAACCAAGTTTATCGAGATAGAAGCGGCCGGGGCCAAAGATGATATCCAAGCGGCTCTTGCCGCCAAAGCCATCGCCAACTCGCTTTTGGTCAAGACGGCCTTCTTTGGTGAGGATGCCAACTGGGGGCGGATGGTTGCGGCCATCGGTCACTCAGGTGCCGATCTTGACTCTCAAAAGATCGATTTAAAGATCGCCGGTATAGATATCGTTAAAGGAGGCGTCTCAGCCGGTTTTGATGAGGGTGAAGTCGCACCCGCTTTGAAGGATAATGAGATCAAAGTCTTTGTCGACCTGGGGCTTGGCGAAGGCAGAGCCATCGTCTGGACTTGCGACCTCTCATATGATTATGTCAAGATCAATGCCGACTACCGGACGTAAGCTTATGGGAATAATGGAGGTTAAGGTCAAAAATAAAGTCCTAGGACTCTTGATGCTTGCCGCTTCGATTGCTTGGCTTACCAAAATCGCATACGGGGCGGGCGGGCCCTGGCTCCTTGATCTTGCCATCTACGGGGCATATTTCATCTTCATCGCCTTCTTTGGGGCCAAAGAGGCGGTGTGGAGCGCTATTTCGCTTCCATTGGGCTACGTCTTCTTCTTAAAAGGGGCCGGGGCATCATTTCTTTTGACCGCCGCGCTCTCAAGTCTGCTTGCGGCGCTGACGTTGGCCCTTTTGCCCTGGGTCTTATATAGAGGATAGGAGAGAAGATTTAAGTGAACATGAATAATTCGCTAAGGGCCGAAGTCTTGGTCCACGCTCTGCCCTATATCAAGGACTATTACGGCAAGACGGTCGTCATCAAGTACGGCGGCGGGGCCATGGTCGATGAAGCCCTTAAAGAATCGGTTGCAACCGATATCGTCCTCATGAAGTATGTTGGGATAAATCCGGTCATCATCCATGGCGGCGGCCCGGAGATCACTTCGGTCATGAAGCAGATGAATAAGGAAGTCAAGTTCGTAGGCGGCCTTCGTGTGACCGACAAGGAGACGATGGAGCTGGTCAAGATGGTCTTGGTCGGCAAGACCAACAAGGAGATAGTCCGTCTCATCAACCGTCATGGGCGGCTGGCCGTTGGGATCAGCGGCGATGACGCAGGGCTGATTCTGGCCAAGAAATTTGAGATCGAAGGGGTCGATTTGGGATTCGTCGGCGAGGTAGAAAAGATAAACTCGGAGATACTTTTGGACCTGGTAGGCGACGGCTTCATCCCGGTCATCGCCTCGGTCGGAGTGGGTGAGGACGGCGAGAGCTACAACATCAATGCCGATTACGTGGCGGCTGAGATCGCTTCAGCCCTTGAGGCCGACAAGATAATCTTCTTGACCGATGTTGATGGTCTCTATCGCGACTTTAACGATAAGGGTTCGCTCATATCCGAACTGTCGTTGAATGAAGCGACTTCAATGATCGAAAAGGGCGACATTGAGCAAGGGATGCTGCCCAAGATAGAGGCCTGCGCGAAGGCTTTAAAGAAGGGCGTAAACCGGGCCCACATACTCAACGGGACGACTGCTCACTCGCTTCTTCTGGAGATCTTTACCGACGAGGGCATCGGAACCATGATAACGGGCGGATGACAAAGATGAATGATTACTTCGAAAGGGAAGCAAAATTTCATATGCATACTTACGGCCGCTTACCGATTCTCTTTACCCGCGGCGAGGGACCCTTTCTCTTCGATGAGGATGGCAAGAAGTACATCGACTTTTTGTGCGGACTTGGTGTAACCAGCGTTGGTCACGCTCATCCAAAGTTAGTGGCGGCCATAAAGGAGCAAGCCGAAAAACTCCTCCACACCTCGAATATCTTTTATACTTCCCCGCAGATAGATTTGGCCGAGAAGCTGGTCAATATCTCATTTGCCGATAAGGTCTTCTTTGCTAACAGCGGGGCCGAAGCCAACGAGGGGGCGGTCAAGCTCGCCCGCAAATATTCGAAGATGCACAAGGGTGAGGAGCGCTATGAGATAATTACAGCTCTCAAATCGTTTCATGGCCGCACCATGAAGATGCTGGCCGCAACCGGCCAGCCTGATAAACAAAAACCGTTTGAGCCGATGCCAATCGGTTTCAAGCACGTCCCTTTGAATGATTTTGCCGCGCTTAAGGAAATGATAAGCGAAAAGAGTTGTGCCATAATGTTGGAAGCCATCCAAGGCGAAGGCGGAGTTAATCCTTGCGAAAAGGATTATCTTAAAGCGGTTCGATCCCTTTGCGACGAGATGGATCTCATTTTCATCTTAGATGAGGTCCAGACCGGAATAGGGCGGACCGGAGAGCTCTTCGCCTACGAACTCTACGATATTGAGCCGGATATTATGACATTGGCCAAGGGTCTTGGCGGCGGCCTTCCGGTCGGAGCACTGCTTGCCAAAGAAGAGCTTGCGGCCGCCTTTTCGCCCGGCGATCACGGCTCGACATTTGGAGGAAATCCGGTAGTCTGCGCCGCCGCTCTGGCTGTGCTCGATATCATCGACAAAGAGGGATTGCTTGAGAGCTGCAAGAATATCTCCTTTAAGATAAATGAGAGGCTGACCGAGATCTCCAAAGTCGCGCCTATCACCGAGATAAGGGGGGCGGGCCTGATGATCGGGCTTGAACTCTCTAAGCCGATTGCAAAAGGCGTCGTAAACGCCTGCCTAGAGAGAGGCCTCATCATAAACGCGATAGGAGATACAACCTTGCGTTTCTTGCCGCCGCTCATAATCGATGAAGGGCTTGCCAATGAAGCGCTCGATATCTTTGAAGATGTCATGAAGAATTTAAGCGAAGAGGAGAAAGCAAATTGACGCCGTTTAAGGGCAAGGACTTTTTGACTCTGGCTGATTACAGTCAAGACCAGCTCTATAAGATTCTGGCTAAAGGCAGCGAGTTCAAAAAGCTCCACAAGGTGGGAAAACTCCCTCGTCTTCTTGAGGGGCGGACGGTCGCGTTAATCTTCGAAAAACCCTCAACCAGGACCCGCGTCTCTTTCGAGGCGGGCATCGCTCAACTCGGAGGCCACCCTTTAATTCTCAACTCAAACGACCTTCAGCTCAAACGAGGCGAGACGGTTCAAGATACCGGGCGGACCCTTTCCAGGTATGTCGATGCAATCGTCATGCGCACCTTCTCGCAAAGCTTCTTAGAGGAGCTAGCTGAAGCCTCTGAAGCACCGGTCATAAACGCTCTGACCGACAAATACCACCCCTGTCAGGTTTTAGCAGACCTTCTGACGATTTTAGAAAAACGCGATCACTTGGCCGGAATCAAGCTAGCCTATATCGGCGACGGCAATAACGTCTGTCACTCCCTTCTTTTGGGAGGCGCTCTGGTCGGCATGGACGTCTGGGTGGCTACTCCCAAGGGTTATGAGCCGGATGAAGATGTGGTCAAGCGGGCAAGATCCCTTGGCAGGAACTTCCGCCAAGAGATCAAGGTTTTGGGCGATCCAAATGCGGCCGCCATGATGGCCGATGTTATCTACACTGATGTCTGGACAAGCATGGGCCAGGAGGAGGAGGCCGAAAAGAGAAAACGCGCCTTCGCCCCCTATCAAGTGAACGAAGCCCTTTTAGCCTTGGCCAAAAAGGATGCTTTGGTCATGCATTGTCTTCCGGCCCACCGGGGAGAAGAGATAAGCGCGGAGGTCTTGGATGGGCACCGCTCGGTCATCTTCGATCAGGCCGAAAACAGGATGCACGTTCAAAAGGCCCTCTTGAGCCTGATCATTGGAGACTTAAGGTGAAAGATAAAATGGTCAGACAGACGGCCATCAGGGATTTGGTCGCAAATGAGAAGATAAAGACGCAGGAGGACTTGATATCTAAGCTCAAAGAACGGGGTATAAGCGCAACGCAAGCCACTTTGAGCCGGGATATGGTCGATCTGGGCATAGTCAAAGCGAGCGACGGTTGCTACATATATGAGGATGACTTTAAATTTGCAAGGCTTGGGGCCGAGTTTATAAGAGATGTCATTCCGGCCGGCAACATGGTTCTCATCAAGTGCAGTGAAGGAGCCGCCGCAGGAGTGGCTGCCGCTTTCGATCGTATGGCCTGGGAAGAGGTTTTGGGCAGCGTAGCCGGGGATGATACCATTCTCCTTGTGACCATGACCTCATCTCAAGCAGACTCAGTCAGCGCCCGTTTGAAGGGCCTAATAAAGAATTGATAATTTAGGAGGGATTTTTGAAAGAGAGAGTCGTTTTAGCCTATTCGGGGGGACTGGATACTTCTGTCGCCATAGCCTGGCTCAAAGATAAATACAATCTTGAGGTCGTGGCTTTGGCCATAGACCTCGGCCAACCCGGTGATCTCGAAGCGATAAGAAAGAAGGCGCTTAAGATCGGGGCGGTTGAATCAAATGTGGTCGACGCCAAAGAGGAGTTCGCTTACGACTTTATCGCACCCGCTCTAAAGGCGAACGCGACTTATGAGGGGAAGTATCCATTGGCGACCGCGCTCGCCCGACCCTTGATAGCCAAGCACTTAGTTGAGGAAGCCAAAAAGAGCGGGGCAACCCATATTGCTCATGGCAGCACAGGCAAAGGTAACGATCAGGTCCGCTTTGAGGTATCGATTGCGGCTCTCGACCCGAGTCTCAAAGTTATCGCTCCGATCAGAGAATGGAGCATGACCCGCGATGAGGCGATTGCTTACGCCGCCGAGCGGGGCATCCCAATTGAGGCGACCAAATCCTCGCCCTACAGCATCGATGAGAATCTCTGGGGCAGGAGCTGCGAGTGCGGCGTCCTAGAAGACCCGGCCACCGAGCCGCCCGAAGATGCTTTTGACTGGACGGTCTCGCCATTGAATGCCCCAGATGAGCCGGAATACGTCGAGATAGAGTTTAAGGGCGGAGAACCAGTCGCTCTTAATGGCAAAAAGATGGGTCTTCTCGATCTCATTACAGACTTGAATGGCCTTGGCGGTAAACACGGCGTCGGCCGGATAGACATGGTTGAAAATAGGCTGGTCGGCATCAAGTCGCGCGAGATCTATGAATCACCGGCGGCGGTTATATTGACCGCCGCTCACAAGGAGATCGAAGCTCTCACATTGGAGAGGGATCTTACCCACTTCAAAAGCGGACTTGAACTTAAATACGCCGAGTTGATCTATTACGGACTCTGGTTCTCTCCACTTAAGGAGGCTTTGGACGGTTTCTTCGAAGAGACTCAGAAACACGTCAGCGGCAAGGTCAGGATGAAGCTCTATAAGGGTTCGGCCATAGTCGTCGGGAGAGACTCCAAAGAGTCGCTCTATGACGAGAAGCTTGCCACATACAACGCTGACGACGCCTTCGGCCACGAATCGGCCAAGGGCTTCATTGACCTCTTCGGTCTTGGGATAAAGGTCTGGGCCAAAAAGAGAAGGGAAGGAAAGGAATAGATGAAGCCCTGGCAGGGACGGTTTAAATTGAATACCAGCTCGCTTGTGGAGGAGTTCACCGCCTCGATAGGTTTCGACCGTCGTCTCCACGGCTACGATATCAAGGGGAGCATCGCTCACGCCAAGATGCTTGCCAAGATTTCGATCATTACCGAAAAAGAGGCGGCCAAGATAGAAGAGGGGCTTGCCGAGATCTTTCGCGAGATCGAGGCGGATAAGTTCATCTTCGATCCGGCCGATGAGGATATCCATATGGCCATCGAACGGGCCCTAATAGATAAGATCGGGCCCTTGGGCGGCAAGCTCCATACCGCCCGCAGCCGAAACGATCAGGTGGCCCTTGACACTCGAATGTATCTAAAGGATGAGATCAAGGCGACTATGAGCCTTATAATCGAGCTTCAGAAGGTCTTAATGGGCCTTGCTGAAGAGAACATTAAAGTAATTCTGCCCGGCTTGACCCATCTTCAGCACGCCCAACCCATCCTTTTTGCCCATCACCTGATGGCCTATTTCTTCATGCTCGAGCGCGATTTCGACCGGCTCAAGGATTGTTACTATCGGACCGACAGCATGCCGCTCGGATCGGGGGCTTTGGCCGGAACGGTCTTTCCGATAGACCGCTTCTTTGTGGCCGAAGAATTGGGCTTCTCTAAGGTCAGTGAGAATAGTATGGACAGCGTGAGCGACCGCGACTTCATCGCCGAGTTTTTGAGCGCGGCCTCTCTAATCATGCTTCATTTGAGCCGCCTCTCTGAAGAGCTCGTCATCTGGTCTTCACTTGAGTTTGACTTCATAGAGATCGGAGACGACTTTACCACCGGAAGCAGCATAATGCCTCAGAAAAAGAATCCCGATGTGGCCGAGATAGTTCGGGGTAAGTGCGGGCGGGTTTTCGGCGACCTTATGGCCATTTTGACCACCCTGAAATCTCTTCCCTTGGCCTACAATCGTGATCTTCAGGAGGACAAGGAAGCCCTCTTCGATGGGGTCGACACGGTTCAGACCTGCCTTAAGGTATACGCTGCCATGCTCGGCTCGGTCAAGGTCAAGGCAGATAAAATGAAGACCTCGGCCGAGAAAGGTTTTCTGACCGCAACCGACATGGCCGATTATCTGGCCGAGAAGGGGATAGCTTTTCGGGATGCCCACAAGGTAGTTGGCGAGCTTGTCGCCTACGCGATAGAGAAATCGGTCGATTTAAAAGACTTAGAGTTAAAGGAGTTAAAGAGCTTCTCGCCCCTCTTTGACAAAGATGTTATGAGTTTGATCTTGGTCGAGACCTCGGTCGAACGGCGCAAGAGTTTTGGCGGAACCGCGAGCTCGGCCGTGGCCAAAGAGATCGATATCGCCAAAAAGATGCTCAAGGAAGAGGAGATCTGGCTGACTTGATTTAAGCCTAATCCCCCTTCTTTCATGGAGCCGCCTTGGATAACCAAGATGTTGCCAGAGTCTTAACTCAAGTATCCGAAATCCTTCAAATCCTGGGAGAATCCCGCTTGAAGGTCAACGCCTACGACCGGCCGGCCCGGGCCGGCACCCTGCTTAAACTCAATTCGCTTCCCGAAAGGCTCGATCTGAAAGATGAACATCTTCGCCTGGCCAAAGAGGCCGGGGTCAGATTTGCCATAAATGCGGACGGTCACAACATAAATCATTTCGAATATATAACCTATGGCGTGGCAACGGCCAAACGGGGCTGGCTTGAAGCGGCCGAT
>JBBIRY010000012.1:0-20154 GCA_037441605.1 Actinomycetota bacterium
AGATTTGCCATAAATGCGGACGGTTACAACATAAATCATTTCGAATATATAACCTATGGCGTGGCAACGGCCAAACGGGGCTGGCTTGAAGCGGCCGATGTCATAAATACGCTTCCCTTAAGCCAGGTCATATCCATGCTCAAAGGGAAAGCGGTGAGGGCTCACCGGTGACGGACCGTCTTGAAGAGAGCTTCTTTGAGCGGCCGACGCCACTTGTTGCAAGGGAGCTTTTGGGTAAAATCTTAGTCCATGATGACGGCAACCATCTTACCTCCGGGATTATCGTCGAGACCGAGGCCTACCTTGGGCCGGGCGATCCGGCCAGCCACGCCCACAGGGAAGCAACCTCAAGGAGCGGGATAATGTTTGGCCCCGCCGGACGGGCTTACATCTATTTTACTTACGGAATGCATAACCTCTTCAACGTGGTGACCGAAAAGCAAGGGGCTGCCGGAGCCGTTCTAATAAGGGCGCTCGAGCCACTCGAGGGCAAGGAGATAATGATCAAGAGGCGCGGGGTCAAAAGGGAGATGGATATCGCAAGCGGGCCTGCCAAATTGACCCAAGCGATGGGAATAGACCTAACTCATAACGGCATCTCTTTAATGGAAGGGGGCCTCTTTATCACAGAGGGTCCAATGACTGGCCTCAAAATCGAAGAGGGTCCAAGGATCGGTATTTCGGACGGCAAAGAAGCCCTCTTGAGATTCTACATCTTATCCAACCCTTATATCTCAAAGAAGTAGCCAAAACCCGTGCCCGTTTAAGCGCTACTTTTCCCTACTTAAGCAAGCGGGCATTTACGGCGACTATGATGGTCGAGAGCGACATCAAGGCGGCTCCGACTGCGGGCGATAGCGTGATATTCCATCCCGCAAGCACTCCGGCAGCTACCGGAATGGCTACGATGTTGTAGCCGGTCGCCCAGAAGAGATTTTGAAGCATCTTGCCATAAGTTTTTCTGGAAAATGATAGAAGGAATAGCACGTCACCCGGGTTGCTGCTCGCCAGGATCAAATCGGCGGTCTCGGCTGCCACATCGGTTCCCGAGCCGATCGCTATCCCGACATCGGCCTGGGCCAAAGCGGGCGCATCGTTTATGCCATCTCCCGTCATGGCCACTATCTCCCCGCGGCCCTGCAGCTCTTGGATCTTGATCTTCTTCTCGTGGGGCGACACCTCGGCAAAGAAACCGTCGAGTGCAAGCTGATCCGAGACGGCTTTGGCCACCATTTCGTTATCGCCCGTCAGCATCCAGCACTTGATACCCAAAGCTTGCAACCTTTTTACGGCTCCGTAAGACTCGTCTCTAATCTTGTCGGACAGGGTGATGACGCCGACGGGCTCATCATCCATGATTATGTAAGCATAGGTTGCGGCCCAGTCGAAGGCGGAAGCCTGATCAATCAGAGCCTTTTCCAAAGCATAGCGCCGGCTTACCAGGGCGACCCTCTTTCCCTCGATGACCCCTTGCACGCCCGCTCCCTTAATGACCTCAAAGTCATCAACCTTGAGGGGAGGTGAGTCAAATTCGGCTGCTTTATTGAGGATGCCCTTGGCTATCGGATGTTCGGAATTCTGCTCGAGCGTGGCGGCCAAAGAGAGAAGACGCTTTTCGTCTTGGTCAGCTTTTAGAGGCTTGACGTCTCTCACCTTAAAGGATCCCTCCGTCAGGGTGCCGGTCTTATCAAAAACCAGGGTCGTTACCCTTCGAGCCTCTTCGAAAGCGGCCTTATCCCGCACCAGAAGGCCGTTTTTGGCCAGGATTGCGGTCGAGATGGCCGAGACGAGCGGGACGGCCAACCCCAGTGCGTGTGGGCAGGCTATAACCATGACGGTTGCCGCCCTTTCTACGGCGAAGGCTAGCGGCTCTTTGGAGAGGGCCCAAAAGATGAAGGTAGCAGAGCCGGTGGCTATCGCTATGAACGTCAGCCAAGTAGCCGCCCGGTCGGCCAGCCGGTGCGTCTTTGATTTTGCCTCTTGAGCCTCTTTAACCAAATTGATCACCTTATTCAGGTAGGATTCCTCGCCAACTTCCGAAACGATGGCCTCCAATACCGATTCACCGTTGACCGAACCGGCCATCACCTTGTCGTCTTGAATCTTTTTAACCGGCTTTGATTCACCGGTCAGCATCGATTCATCCACGTATCCCTCGCCCTTTGCCAATCTGGCGTCGGCCGGAATCCTTTCGCCGGCCTTGATGAGAATACGGTCACCCGGTTTTAGGTCGCTGATCTTGACCTCGAGCAGGCTATCTTCAGAAATCAAATGAGCTTCATCGGGCAGGAGCCTGGCTAAACTCTCAAGGGCTCTTGAGGCCCCAAGGACAGACTTCATCTCCAAGTAGTGTCCGATCAGCATGATGTCAATCAGAGTGGCGAGCTCAAAGAAGAACGGCTCGCCCTCAAGACCGAAGGCGACCGCGATGCTGTAGGAGTATGAGACCGTGATGGCCAGAGCGATCAGCGTCATCATAGCCGGCTTACGCTTGCCTATTTCATCCAAGGTGCCTCTCAAGAAAGGCAGACCGCCATAGAAGAAGATGGCGCTTCCCAGAGCGGCCAAGATGAGCTCGGCTCCGGCTATCTCCACCTTAAATCCGAGCAGGCTTTGGATAAGAGGTGAGAGGATGAGGATGGGAACGGTCAGAGCGAGCGAGACGAAGAACCTTCTCAAAAAGTCAGCCGCCATCGCCTCATGGTGACCGGAATGCTCATGTTTTTTATCGGGCCTCACAGGGGGTTTGGCTTCCAAATGAGCATCATGATTCTTGTGATTTGTATGGCTCCTGTGAGCTTGATGTTCTAAGTGATTCGAATGATCCATCGAGCCTCCTTTTAGTTTTAGGTCTGTTTTAAAGGAACGACCAATGGCGCTTATCCTTGACTTGGAGCTCTCCCTTAGTATCATTGTATCATCATTTAAGACAACATCGGATGAAAGCTGACTTTGGACGGGGGATAACGTGAAGATAAAAGAGATATTTGATCTGGCCCTAAAGATGGGCATCGAGGCCGATCCCAGGGGCAAAGAGGAGATTGACCGTCTCTTGGCTAAAGCCAAGGCTGACTTCGAAAAACTCAAAGATGAGGAGCGAGCCGATTTCGATCTGGAGCGTCTGACTAATCCCTACTCCGACACCAGGATCCTCTTCGGCGACCCCGAGGCTCCGGTCAAGAGACTGATTTGTGGGATCGACATCGAGGTCGGCGAGGTCATCTTGGCCGATCGGCTAAACGAGAAGGGCGAAGGGATCGATCTTCTCCTTGCCCACCACCCGGAAGGAAGGGCGCTTGCCGGTCTCTCCGATGTCATGAAGATGCAGGCGGACATTTGGAGTCGGGAGGGCGTTCCAATAAATGCGGCCGACTTTTTGATCGACAAAAGGATGAAGGAGGTTGCCCGCTCGCTCATGCCCATCAATCATAACCGGGCCGTCGATGCGGCCCGCCTTCTAGGTATCCCCTTCATGAACGTTCACACCCCATCCGACAATATGGTCACCTCATATCTTCAGAAGGGACTCGATGAGGCGAAGCCGCGTACCGTCAAAGAGGTCGTCGATTATTTGAAGACGATAGAGGAGTACAAAGAGGCAGCTAAAATAGGGGCCGGGCCGATGATTCTAATCGGAGACGGTGAAAAGAGGGCTGGGCGGGTGGTCGTCGATATGACCGGCGGCACAGAAGGGCCCGAAGATGTCTATGAGAAGCTCGCCGTGGCCGGAGTTGGGACCGTGGTTGGCATGCACATGAGCGATAAGCTAAAGAAGAAGGCCGAGGAGTATTACTTGAATGTGGTCATCGCCGGCCACATCGCAAGCGATAATTTGGGACTCAATCTTTTGCTCGACGAAGTAGAGAAAAGGGGTATTGAAGTCTTGGGCTGCTCTGGATTTATCCGGGTCAAGCGATAGAAATTAGCACATCTTAATGGTTGAAGTACGTACCTTCGGGTCCGAGGCTGATGACGATCTCAACCTCGGACCCTTCCTTGACTGTGGTGCCGGCGGTCGGATTCTGTCTGATTACTCTGCCTTCCTCGACGTCATCGCTGAATTGCTTGCTGATCTTAATAAGAAACTTCTCTTGGGCTAAGAGGCTTACCGCAGCATCCTCTCTCATGCTGGTCAAGTCGGAAAGGACTATGCCCACATGGAGCTCGCACCTCTTCTTAGGTGAGGTTCCCTTAATAAAGATGCCGCTGGTCGGATTGGGGCAGTATTCGTTAGGTAGAAGCCCGGTCTCAGCGCAGATTGTTGCTGACGAAAAGCCGCTTTTAGGGGCGGTAAATGCGGTCTTGGGTGTATCTTTGAGAGAGCCGGTCATAAACTTATTCCAGATCTGGGCCGGAAATGAGCCGCCGGTTACTCTGATGCCGTGGACATTGTTCATGGAAACTTGACTCCCGTGATGGCCGATCCAGACGGCGGCGGCTAAGTCCGGCGTGTAGCCGACGAACCAGGCGTCCCGGTAGGCTTGGGCGGTTCCGGTCTTGCCCGCGGCGGGGCGGCCGATATTGGCCCGACCTCCGGTTCCGGCCCTTATGACATCCTGCAAGATGGTCGTGACCATATAAGCGGTGGCCGGATTTACGGCATCCTTTCGCTTGATATTGTTTTGCTTTAAGACCTTACCCCCAGAATCGATGACTTTTAAAATGGACATCGGTTCGGTGCGGACCCCTTGGTTGGCTAGGGTGGCATAGGCTGAAGCCATCTCGAGAGGACTCACTTCGGCGCTGCCCAGAGCTATTGAGGGGTAAGGGTTCAGCTTGGTCTTGATTCCCATCTTCTTGGCCATCTTGACCACATCTTCAGGCCCAACATCCATGATCAGACGGGCATAGACGCCATTGACGGATAGGGCGGTCGCTTGCCTGATAGAGATCGGGCCTTCGCTGCTTCCGTCGTAATTGGTGACTCTCCAGTCTTTCCCCGGCATCTGGAAGGTTATCGGGCCTGACTCGTAAACTCGGCTGGGTGAGACGCCTTCATCGACGGCGGCGGCCAAAACGAAGGTCTTAAAGGATGAGCCGGCCTGCCTCTTTCCTTGGGTGGCCAGGTTGAATTTCTGTTTGGTGAAATCCTTCCCGCCCACCATGGCTTTGATGTGGCCGGTTTTGGGTTCGATTGCGGCCAGGGCGACATCGGGGTCATCATCTTTATTGAGCGTGGTTAAGACGGCCTCTTCGGCATAGGTCTGCATATTGAGATCTAAGGTGGTATAGATCTCAAGACCGCCTTTGAAGACGGCGTCATCACCAAACTCGTCCAAGAGCGCTTGCTTGACGTATTCTACAAAGTAAGCGCCGGTACCGCCCCCAACGATAACCTCATTCACTTTGACTGGAGTCTTCTTGGCCGTCTCTTTTTCCTTTTCGGTTATAAACCCAAGTTTTCTCATCTGCGTTAAGACAAGGTTCCGCCTCTCTTCGGCTCTTTCTATATCTTTATAAGGAGAGTAGGTATTGGGCGCCTTTATGATGCCGGCGAGCAGGGCCGATTCGGCGAGCGTCATTTCAGCGGCCGGTTTACCGAAGAATTTTTCGGAAGCGGTTTCAACCCCGTAGCATCCGGAGCCGAAATAGATCGTGTTTAAGTACTTCTCCAAGATCTTATCCTTGCTATACCTTCTTTCGATCTGATAGGCAAGAAGGAGTTCTTTTACTTTACGCTCTATCGTCTTGTCGGAAGTCAAGAACATGTTCTTGGCATATTGCTGGGTGATGGTGCTGGCTCCCTGGACGGGGCGCCCCCCGGCCTTAAGAACGGCCAAGAGCGCGCCGACTATCCTTATCGGATCGAAGCCGATGTGCTTATAGAACCTTTCATCCTCGATGGCGATAACGGCGTCCTTGATATTATCTGGCATATCGTCGAGCTTGATGAGAACGCGGTTCTGTTCAGCGTGTAGGCCGGCGATGACTTTTCCGTTGATATCATAAACCTTGGAGGTTTGAGCGGTGGCTTGCTCGATCCTTTTCTCCAACCTTGGAAGCTCGACGGAGAGCCCGACGAGCAGGCCCACTGTCATGGAGAAGAGGGCCAAAAATATCAAAAAAGCTATAAAAGAGAGTTTTTTGACGCTCAACGGTATTTTACGTTTGGTCTTTGGCTCTTTGATTCGTCCGCCTTGATACATATTCCTCACTTGGATCAGCTTTTTACGTTGAAATTATATCACATTCATCAAATAACCTAATGTTAGGAGGCTTTTGGGTTGGACAGTCCAAAGAGGACTATGGTAAGATTTTTGCCATTCCAAAGAAGGGATATGTCTTGCTAGACCCCAAAGAGCAATTAAAAATTATACTAAGCGGGACCGAAGAGGTCTTGCCGCTCGAAGAGCTCGAATCAAAACTGGTCAAAGCGGTCAAAGAGAACCGTCCCCTGATTGTAAAATATGGTGTCGATCCGACCTCTCCAGATCTTCACCTGGGGCACGCCGTGCCTTTGCGAAAGCTTAGGGAGTTCCAGGACCTCGGCCACACGGTGGTCCTCTTGATTGGGGACTTTACCGCCCAGATCGGTGATCCTTCCATGAAGTCGGCAACCAGGCCTCAGCTGACCGAGGATGAGGTCAAGGAGAACGCTGCAACCTATACCTCTCAAGCCTTTAAGATACTTGACGAAGAGAGGACCATCATCGACCGCAACGGCCGCTGGTTCTCCGCCATGAATTTTGGTGACATCATAAAGCTCGCCTCAAAATTCACCGTGGCCCGCCTTTTGGAGCGGGATGATTTTGCCAAACGCTACCGCGAAAACTCGCCGATCTCTCTGCATGAATTTCTCTACCCGGTCATGCAGGCCTACGATTCGGTCATGCTTAAGTCCGATGTCGAGATGGGCGGGACCGATCAGACCTTCAACATGCTGGCCGGACGCGATCTACAGCGCGCCCACGGTCAAGAGTCTCAAGTCGTTTTGACCATGCCGATTCTGGAGGGAACCGACGGCGTCCAGAAGATGAGCAAGAGTCTTGGCAACCATATAGGTTTGACCGATGAGCCGGCCGAGATCTTCGGTAAGGTCATGTCGATACCGGACTCCATCATGATCAAATATTTTAAGCTTGCCACCTCGCTCTCGCCCGAAGAGATCGACGAGATTGAGCGGGGTCTTAAAGATGAGAGTCTCCATCCGGCTACCGTCAAAAGGCGTCTTGCCTCTCTCATAGTCACCGCTTACCACAATGACAGGCAAGCCAAAGCGGCCGAAAAAGAGTTCGATGCCGTCTTCAAGATGGGCGATCTTCCCTCCGATTTGGATGAGGTCATTCTCCCTAACGAGGTTTTAAAGGATGGAAAGGTCTGGATAATCAAACTCATAACCCACCTTGGCTTTGCGTCCAGCAACGGCGAGGCAAGGCGCCTGATCGAACAGGGCGGCGTCAGCGTAAATCAAGAGGCTATATTGTCGGTCGATGCCGAAATATGCATAACCGATGGTGATATTATACGGGTCGGCAAACGCCGCTTCGCCAAACTGAAGCGAGATCAATCTTAAGAGGTATCGAAAGATGAAAGCTCAAGGCGTAGGAATCGTAAGTAGTACATTGAGGCCGCCGATACCTACATTCTAGGAAGGCGCGAAGAGAACTGCGACTCGCCCAAAGCGAGAAGAGGAGACGACGGTCTTGCCGTCCGTCTTTTGGACTCCTTCAAGGAAGGGCGAATTCAGTTCGAACAGATGAGAAAGGATGACAACCCCTTAAATGACCAATAAAGCGCTGGTAGGGCTAGATGACCAAAAGTGAGCTTAACACGGGCTATGAGCCCAAAGACATCGAAGAGAAGTGGTACTCAAAGTGGCTTGAAAGCGGCCAATTTACAGCCAAGGTCGATCCGGCCAAAGAGCCCTTTTCCATTGTCATACCCCCTCCCAATGTGACCGGGTCCCTTCATATGGGTCACGCCTTAAACAATACCATCCAAGATATCTTAATTCGCAAGGCCAGAATGGAAGGGAAGGCCGCCCTTTGGCTTCCCGGCACCGACCATGCCGGCATCGCCACCCAAAACGTGGTCGAAAAGGAACTCGCCAAAGAGGGCTTGACTAAGGAGGCTCTTGGCCGCTCGCTCTTCACCCTGCGGGTCTGGAAGTGGAAGGAAGAGTCCGGAAATACGATAATCGGCCAACTCAAAAAGATGGGCTGCTCTTGCGATTGGAGCCGGGAGCGCTTCACGATGGACGAGGGCTATTCGGCTGCCGTCAAAGAGGTCTTCGTCAAGCTTTACGATGATGGCTTGATATATCGCGGAAACCGGATAATAAATTGGTGCCCCCGCTGCTTGACCGCCCTCTCCGATATCGAAGTCGAGCACGAAGATTTGGAAGGCCATCTCTGGCATATCAGGTATCCGCTTCAAAGCTCTGCCGATCATATAATTGTGGCCACAACCCGTCCAGAGACGATGCTCGGCGATGTGGCCGTCGCCGTAAACCCGGCCGATCCCCGCTACAAGGATTTCATCGGAAAGAATCTCATTTTGCCCTTAATGGATCGGGTCATTCCGATCATCGCCGACTCTTCGGTCGATATGGATTTTGGCACCGGGGCCGTCAAGGTGACGCCGGCTCATGATATGAATGATTTTGAGATCGGCGGGAGGCATGGTCTTGAAATGATAAATATCTTTAGCGAAGCGGCCAAAGTCAATGAGAGCGGCGGCAAATACGTGGGTTTGAATAGATATGAAGCAAGAAAAGCCGTCTTGAGCGATCTCGAGGAAGCGGGTCTGGTCGCCAAAGCAGTCTCACATCTGCATGGGGTTGGACACTGCTACCGCTGCCATACCGTGATCGAGCCCTATCTCTCCGATCAATGGTTCGTCAAGATGAAGCCGCTAGCCGAGCCGGCCATCGAGGCCGTCAAAGATGGGCGGATAAGATTTTCGCCCAAACGCTGGGAGAAGGTCTATTTTGATTGGATGGAAAATATCAAGGATTGGTGTATCTCCCGTCAGCTCTGGTGGGGCCATCAGATTCCGGCTTGGTACTGCGAGTGCGGAGGGGTAACGGTTACAACCTCCAATCCGACCCAGTGCTCAAGTTGTGGCGGCTCAAATCTTATCCAGGATGAAGATGTCTTGGATACCTGGTTCAGCTCGGCTCTCTGGCCATTTGCAACGATGGGCTGGCCAAAAGAGACCGAGGATTTAAAGTTCTTCTATCCGACCTCGGTTTTGAGCACGGCGCGAGATATCATATATCTCTGGGTTGCCAGGATGATCATGATGGGGCTCAAATTCATGAACGATATCCCTTACCATACTGTCATCGTCCATCCAACCGTCATGACCATCGACGGCAAAAGGATGAGCAAGTCGCTTGGCACCGGCGTCGATCCTTTGGATTTAATCGAGAAATACGGCAGCGATGCCACCAGGTTTGGGCTGATCATTCAGTCTCAGGCCCAGGATATGAGGTTTTCGGAAGAAAAGCTCGAGATGAGCCGCAATTTTGTAAATAAGATCTGGAACGCCTCGCGCCTGATACTCATGAACCTTAAGGGTCATGAGGTTGGGAGTATTCCCGAGCTTGACCGCGCCGATCTCTGGATACTTTCCAAATTCAAAAAACTCCTTAGAGAGAGCAATGATGATTTTGCAAACAACAATTTGAGTCAGACGGCCAAGCGTATCTACGACTTCTTTTGGGGTGAATTCTGCGATTGGTATCTTGAGATATCAAAGAGCCGCCTCTACGCTAAGGACGACGATGAAAAGGCAAGAGCCGGGCGCGTCAGCGTCGAATACATATATTTAACCGTAATGAATGGTTTTCTTCGCCTACTCCACCCCTTCATGCCCTTCGTAACCGAGGAGATCTGGTCGAGATTTGGCTTTTCCGATGAGAGCATAATCTTCTCACCATGGCCGCTTGGAGAGGGTCTTTTGGAGGACGACTCCCTTGAGGCCGATTTCGAGAGGATAAAGGATATTGTCGTTGCCATAAGGTCGATTCGGGCCAGCTTTTCGCTTGCCCCATCAAAAGAGATCGAGGTCAAGATCGAGTGCGCTGACTCATCTAAAATCGAGTTTCTGGCTTCGGCTTCGACCTACATTTCAGCTTTAACGGGGGCGAAAGAGATAGAGATAAAAGATAAGCTTAAGGCGCCAAAAAAGGCAGCAGCCGCCGCCCTGGGGCCATTCCAGATATATGTTTTGCTTGAGGGTTTGATAGATGTCGATGTTGAGAGAGAGCGGCTTGAAAAGAGACTCGCGTCGATAGAGGCCGATCTCTCACTCGTTCTTGGCAAGCTTATGAACGACAACTTCACTTCTAAGGCCCCAAAAGATGTGGTCGAGAAAGAACGGGCAAAAAAGGCCGAACTCACCCTGGAGAAAGAAAAGATCGCCCTTCAGCTGAGTCAGCTCGGCGACTTAAGGTTTTAGCCATGGACTTAACCCAAGCCCTAGATTACCTAAACTCCTTTGGAATGAACGAGATCAACCCCGGTCTTGAGCGGATAGCCGCGATTCTTGCCGAGCTCGATAACCCGCAGGATGATTACCTTTCAGTTCAGATTACCGGAACCAACGGCAAGACCTCGACAGCTAGAATAGCTTCTCACATCCTGACTCTCCAAGGTCTTAAGACCGGTCTCTATACCTCGCCCCATCTAATCTCTGTGACCGAAAGATATCTAATCCAAGGTGAAGAGGTCTCTTTGGACGAGCTTACTCATGTTCTTACGATTCTTGAGCCGATAGTCACTCGTTTAAACGAGCGGATTCGGCCCGACTCGGTCAGCTATTTCGAACTTGCCACGGCCGCCGCCTTTCTGATCTTTAAGAGATCCGGGGTCGATATGGCTGTTCTCGAAGTGGGGATGGGCGGCCGCTGGGACGCAACCAGCGTCGTAAAGCCCAAAGTCTCGGTCATAACCAATGTCGCCCTTGATCATACCGACCGCCTTGGGGACAGCATCATCAAGATAGCGACTGAGAAGGCCCATATCATTAAACCCGGTAAGGTCGCCGTCGCCGGCGACCTTACCGAAGACGCCCTTAAGGTCGTTAAAGACAGGTGTGCTCTCACCGGCTCTGAGTTAATAATTCTTGGACAAGACTTTTTCCTTGTCGATAAAGGCGATACTTTCCTGATCGAGGGGATCTTCGGCAGGTATGATGACTTGAGATTGAAACTTATCGGCCAGCATCAAAGGAAGAATGCGGCCGTAGCGATTGCGGCCTCTGAGACCGCAATCGAAGCTCACTTAAGCGTTGATAAGCTTAAAGAAGCTCTCTTGACCGTGGAGTCAGCCGGTAGATTGGAGGTTGTCTCAAATGATCCGACCATACTTTTAGATGGTGCCCATAACCCGGCCGGGGCCAAAGAACTCGCAAGATCGCTCAGAGAAGAATTCAAATACGAAAGGCTCAGCTTCATCCTGGCCATATTCGATGATAAGGATATAGAGGGGATACTTAGCGAACTCACCTCACTTGACGCTTCATTCATCGTGACCAAAAATAAGAATGAGAGGGCGGCCGATCCGCAAAAGATCGCCCGGTTGCTTAAGGGGCGGGATGTGGCCGTGGCCGAAGATGTGGCCGAGGCGCTTGTGATGTCAACGAGGGCGGCCGGACCTTGTGATCTTATCTGTATCACCGGCTCGCTTGCGACCGTTGCCGAGGCTAGGGCTCAAATTATGAAAGGAGATCTTCTTGATTAACGACGATCCATCTCAAAGAGGGGGAGAAAAGAAGAAGAGGAGCATGTCGAGCACGATTGCGGGGCTCTTCGTATTCTGGTTGTTCTTCTTCGTGATCGGTTATCTCTTGACTCAGCAGCTCTTTTAAGCACAGAAGACCGCTTTTCAAAACCTCAATTAGCGGCCCAAATTGATTTTACGTATGTTTGTCCCAAACTTTCATAGGAATTCATCAAGGTTTTCGTCCACAAAACTTAAAAGCCTTTTTCCTGGTATTTTAGGGACAAAATTAGTTGAGCGGGGGTTAAGTTTTTTTAAAAATCTTCTTGAAGTGGCTATGCGGCTGTTGTACAATCCATTAGTTATTAATTTGTAATATAAAGTTACAAATTCGGACTTAGGAGCGGTTTTGGAGAAGACTTTTTTGATGGTTAAGCCCGATGGAGTTAGAAGGGGTCTTATAGGCGAAGTCATAGGCCGCCTGGAGAGAAAGGGCCTTAAGATCGAGGCGATGAAGATGATGGTCATCGAGGAGAATCTTGCAAAAGAGCACTATGAGGCCCACAACGATAAACCATTCTTTGGCGAACTCATCGAGTTCATAATATCCGGGCCGGTAGTTGCCATGATAGTCAGCGGGCGAGAGGCCGTTTCGGTGGCAAGAAAGATGATGGGGGCAACCGACCCCTCACAAGCCGAACCAGGCAGCATAAGAGGTGACTTTGCCACCTTGATGTCGGAGAACATTATTCACGGCTCCGACTCTAAAGAGAGCGCAGAAAGGGAGATCAAGCTTTTTTTCGGTTAGGATTCCAATTGGGGGGATGAGAGCTGTCTATTAAAATCTTTAATGAAGCAAAAAAGGTCAAAAGAGGCCTGGTCTTTTCGAAGAGGATAGACGAGGCCAAGAAGGAACTCGGGTCCAAAAGGACCGAGGAGATCTCTTTGCCAGAAGAGATCATCATACCGCTTCTCCAGCATATCGGTGCTCAGACGAGCCCAATCGTTTCGGTTGGCGATAGGGTTCTGGTCGGCCAGAAGATCGCTGATTCTGAGTCGCTTGTCTCCGCTCCGGTCCACTCGAGCGTCTCGGGAGAAGTCAAGGCGATTGAGCCAAGGATGACCAAGGAAGGCACCAAGTCTCAATCTATCGTCATCGCTCCCGACGGAAAGCAGGAAGAGGTTCAGTTTAAGGGACTCAGTGGCGAGGAGGCTTTAGATCCAGAAAAGGTACGCTTAGCGGTTCGGGAGGCAGGAATTGTCGGGATGGGCGGAGCAGGTTTTCCGACCCATGTGAAGTTGACACCACCCAAGGACAAACCCATAACCGATGTGATAATCAACGGTGGCGAATGCGAGCCGTATCTGGCGGCAGACCACCGTAATTTTTTGGAATTCGGCGAAAAGATAATCGACGGTCTTAAGATTATCATGAATACAGTCGGCGCCAAAAACGGCTACCTTGGTATAGAGACTAATAAGATAGATGCCATCTACCATATCGATAAGCTCGTCGCTTCCGAAGCGAACATTAAGATTATTCCCCTGGTAGCTATCTACCCGCAAGGGGCCGAAAAGCAGCTCATCGAGACGATACTTGAAAAAGAGGTTCCAAGCGGCGGGCTTCCCTCCGATGTTGGAGCGCTCGTTCACAATGCCGGAACGGCCGCGGCCATAAGCGATGCGGTAAGGTTGGGACGGCCGCTCATCGAGAGGACAATTTCCGTCTCCGGTTACGGCATGGCCGGCTTAACAAACGTCAGGGCCAAAATCGGCACCCCGATATCTCACGTGATCAAGGAGTGCGGTGGCTTTAAGGGAAAGACGGGCAAAGTCATTACCGGCGGCCCGATGACCGGGGTAGCTCTCTTCGATTTGAGCGTACCGGTCATAAAGGGAACATTGGGAGTGGTTGTATTCACGGCCGACGATACCTCTATTCCAAACCCTCGGTCTTGCATAAGATGCGGACGCTGCGTCGATATATGTCCGGCTAGGATAATGCCCAATTATATCAGCCAATATATCGAGGTCGATCAGATAGATCGGGCCGACGATTTCAGCGTCTTGGATTGCGTGGAATGCGGTCTCTGTAGTTATGTCTGCCCGGCGACCAGACCATTCATTCAGCTGATTCGTCACGCTAAGGCCAAAATAATGGCTGAGAGAAAGAAGGAGGAGAATTAGTGGGCTCCGAATATGTTGTTTCTGCACCTCCACACATAAGAAGCGGGGAGACGATAGAAAAGCTTATGGCCTGGACCTTTTTGGCCTTAAGCCCCGTTGTCATAGCCACCATTTATGCGTTTGGTTTCTATGCCTTCAGAACGATCGTCGTCTCTATAATTTCAGCGATCGCCACCGAAGCGGCAATCCTAAAATACCGCAAGATGCCGATCGTCATAAAAGATGGCAGCGCCGCCATCACCGGGCTTATCCTGGCACTCACTCTGCCGCCTAAGGTGCCTTACTGGATACCGATGGCAGGAGCGTTCATGGCCATCTTCTTTGGTAAGCAGCTCTTTGGCGGGCTCGGTCATAACATCTTTAATCCGGCTCTTGTCGGCCGGGCGATGATAGTCATCTCTTGGCCGTCCATCATGACGAGCAGCTGGTTTACTACTCTTAAAGAGCTAGATGGAATAACGACCGCAACCCCATTAGCAGCCTTCAAGGCCGTCAAGGCGGGGACCCTTTCCCTAGACATTTCAACCGTCTATAAGACGCTCTTATTCTTTAATCGGGGAAGCTGTATGGGCGAGGTCTCGGCGCTGCTTTTAATATTGGGCGGGGTCATTCTCATCGCTCGCAAGGTGATAGACTGGAGAATACCGGTTTTCTTCATCGGAACCGTCTTTATAATGAGTCTTTTGACTGGGAACAACGGCCCCTTCAATCTCCTTGGCGGGGCGCTCCTCCTTGGAGCTTTCTTCATCGCGACCGACCCTGTCACATCGCCAGTAACCAGAAAGGCCAAGGTAATCTACGGAGTCTGTCTGGGCTTGGTCACCATCTTGATAAGGTTTTACACGCCCAACCCGGAAGGGGTCATGTATACCATCCTCTTCATGAACGCTTTTGCCTCCCTCATAGATAGATATGCCAGGCCGATCAAATATGGGATGGTGAAAGCGAAATGAAAAATTTTCTCTACTATTTAAAACTCGGTGCTGTTTTGATGATTTTCTGTGTGGCCGCCGCCGCTCCGCTCGCTTACACTTACTCGCTGACCGAACCGGTGGTGCGGGCTCGCGAGGAGGCCGAAAGAAAAGAGAAGTACAAGGATGTCTTAGCTATGTTCGAAGCTTCCGATGCCGTTCCCAACGAAGACCCTGAAGCCCTTAAGGCGGTTAAGGATGTGGCAAAGAGCGTGACCGCCGTTTACCGGATAGTGGTCGGCGGAAACGAAATAGGTATGGCCATCGAAGCGGGGGCCGGCGGATATGGCGGCCCGGTTAGGATGGCTGTGGCCATTAAGAATGACGGCAGTATAGTCGGGGTCAAGATCTTAGACGTCTCAGGGGAGACAAAAGGCATTGGCAGCCGGATTATGGATGACCCTGCTTTTGCAGCCCAGTTCCCCGGCAAGACGGTGAATGACCCTCTGCAGCTCAAGACGGATATCGACGCCCTTTCCGGAGCGTCCATCTCCTCGCGCGGCGCAGCAACGGGCGTCAATGATGCGGCCAAAGCATTCAAAGTAATATCGGGAGGCAATTGATGAAGCGGACCGTCTGGCAGGATTTCAAGATAGGGATAATAGAGGAGAATCCGCTTTTTGGGCTGATGATTGGACTTTGCTCAGCTCTGGCCGTATCGACCTCAGTCGAGAACGCCATCTTCATGAGCGCCGCGGCCAGCTTCGTCATAATCTGCTCCAACATTCTCATCTCGATGGTCAGAAAATTGATCTATGATGAGATACGGATTCCGATCTTCATTGTCATAATTGCGGCCTTTGTCACCATAGTCGACCTCTCTATGAAGGCATATTTTCCGGCCGGTTACGCCGCTCTTGGCGTCTGGATACCCTTGATCGTTGTCAATTGCATAGTTCTTGGTCGGGCCGAAGCTTTCGCCTACAATAACGGGGTCGTAAGGTCGATTGCCGACGGTATAGGAATGAGCTTGGGTTATACCGGCGTTCTTCTGGCTATGGCCTTGGTCAGAGAGCTTGGCGGAACGGGTCAGATAGTTGCTTTTGGGACCACCTGGATAGCGCTGAAAGGCTTAAACCCGCCCCAAGTGCTTCAGAGCTTTCCAGGGGCCTTCTTCACCTTCGGTCTCTTAATGGGACTGCTTCGTAAAATCCAAGGGAGGGCTCAATAGATGGAAAGGTTATTCTTAATATTTCTGGCTGCTTTTCTGATAAACAACATCCTTCTCATCAGATTCATCGCGCTCTGCTCCTTCTTTGGAGTCTCGAATCAATACGAGACGACTATCGGGATGAGCATGGCTGTCATCTTCGTCATGACCATGGCCTCGGCCGTATGTTGGGGAGTTTGGAGGTTTTTGCTCGATCCGCTTGGGGTTGGAGACTTCCTTTATATACCCGCCTTCATCTTGGTTATCGCGGCTCTGGTCCAGTTTGTTGAGATGGTTATCAAGAAGGTCAGTCCGACCCTCTTTAAGGCGATGGGCATATACCTTCCTCTCATCACGACCAACTGTGCTGTGCTTGCGGCCGCAACCGAAAGCGTCAAGCCCGGATTCTGGAAACTTGGTCTTGAGTATAATTATACGCTTGGTGAGTCGATCATCTATACCGTCGGGGTCGCATTGGGATATTCCGTGGTCATAATCATGTTTGCCGCCATGCGCGAAAGGATTACGATTGCGCCTGTTCCCCGCTCGATGCGGGGGTTTCCGATCGCTTTCATCGCGGCCGGACTTTCGTCGCTCGCTTTTCTCGGCTTTAAAGGTCTCTTTGGAATCTAACCAACAATAGGGGATAAGAGGACTTCAATATGGATACAAATACCATCATAAAAGCATCACTGGCATTAGGTGGAATCGGGTTCCTCATGGGAGGGATTCTTGCTGTCGCTTCGAAAGTATTTTATGTAGAGGTGGACGCTAAAGTACAATTGATTCGCGAGCTTCTACCCGGAATAAACTGCGGTGCTTGCGGCTATCCGGGTTGTGAAGGGGCAGCCGAAGGAATAGCGGAGGGCAGAGCCTCCAACACGGCTTGCGTGGCCGGCGGAGCTGATCTAGCCAAACAGATCGGAGCCCTCCTTAGGATGGAAGTCTCCGATGCGGTCGGAGTGGCCAACAAAGCCCTTCTCCGTTGCGGTGGGGGTAGCAGCCAAGTTGCTCATAGATATGTCTACGACGGTCAGCCCGATTGCCAGATGGCAGAGCAATTGGCGGGCGGCCCACTTCTTTGTTCTTACGGATGCTTGGGCTTGGGTAGCTGCGTAAGTGCTTGTCCGTTTGTAGCAATCGTCATCGGTGAAGACGGCCTTCCGAAGATAGACTGGAATGATTGCAGAAGCTGCGGCGCTTGCGTGACCGCTTGCCCAAGAGGAATAATTGCGCTTGTTTTGGAGAATAAGGAAGTTCACGTCCTTTGCCGCTCACATGACTTGGGCAAGGAAGTCAGGGCGGTCTGCAAGAAGGGCTGCATAGCTTGTAAGGCTTGCGAGAAGGCATGTGAATTCGATGCCATCCATGTCATCGACAACCTTGCCGTTATAGACTATCAGAAGTGCACAAGCTGCAAGAAGTGCGTAGAGAAGTGCCCGACGAGCTGTTTGGTCGACATTGGGGCCGACAAATAATGCACTCACGCGTACTTGCTGCTTGGAACGATGTTGGGCGGGATATAATTGATAACCCGTTATGATAAAGGATTGATGCTCACTGTAGCCCTCTTCTCATCAATCCTTTTCGTCCTCAACCTCTCCGTCTTCAACGCTGCCGCCGGCGATAAACCAAAAGAGGCCGCAATCTTCTTTGACCGCGGGAAAACAACCTTAGAGCTATCCCGCGATGCGAAGGTCGCCTTGGAAGGACCGTTAGGCGAGACGATCATTGAGACCTCGGACAATCGCATCCATGTATTATCATCGCCCTGCCCAAATCAAGACTGTGTGCATAAAGGCTGGATCAGTAAGAGTCACCAGGCGATAATATGCGCTCCAAACCGCATCGTCATTCGTATTTTAGGACGAAGCGAAGAGGAGGTGGATGCGCTCAATGGGTAAGCCAAGGGTCCAAGGGGGAGACGGGACCAAAAGGCTAGCAGTCTTGGCTCTATTCCTATCGATCGGCATAAGTTTGCAGCTCATCGAGGCGGTCTATTTGCCGCCCCTGCCCATCCCCGGAGCCAAGCTTGGGCTCGCCAATATCGTCAGCCTGATTCTGGTAGCTTCCTTTGGCGCAAAAGAAGCATTGACCAATGCGGTGATGCGGACTACTCTCGCCTCTTTATTCATCGGAACCTTTCTCTCAGCCACCTTTGTCTTTAGCTTGAGCGGAGCGGTAGTAAGCACCATCGTCATGCTCTTTGCTTTTCGCGGTCTCTCAAAGCATTTCAGCTTGGTTGGAATAAGCATTTTGGGGGCTCTTGCTCACAACATAACCCAGATGCTCGTCGCCTACCTCTATTTCGTTCGCCATCCGGCCATCCTTTTCGAGCTTCCTCTATTAATGCTTGCCGCTTTGATCTCGGGGGTTGCAAATGGCTGGATCGCTCAGATCTTGGTTGGCCGGGTAAGCCCGTTTCTCTCTTTAGGCCTCTTCCTTGAGGCAGCCGGCCCACACAAGACAGAGAGCGATTGAACCGCTCTCCGTTAAACCCCTTTCCCTCTCTAGCCTGAGCTATTGCAGTATTCTGTCTTAAGGTTATAATCTTTGTTTTGGTTTATTATTTGGTTCAATTTTGCTACTATTTACTAAGCTCATTTTGAGCTAAGGCAAAAGGAAAGGTTGATATTTAGTGTACGATTTTCTATCGCTTGGCCAAGATATGGCCGTGGATCTCGGAACGGCCACAACCCTTGTTTTGGTCAAGGGCAAAGGGATAGTCTTACGTGAGCCCTCCGTGGTCTCAGTAGAGAAGAATACCGGAAAGATATTAGCCGTAGGCAACGAGGCTAAGTTGATGTTGGGGCGCACGCCCGGCAATATCGTCGCCATAAGGCCAATGAAGGATGGCGTCATCGCCGATTTTGACGTTACTGAGAGCATGATTCGCTACTTCATTCAGAAGGTTCATAAACGCCGTTTTGCCATAAAACCAAGAATCGTAGTTTGCGTTCCTTCGGGCGTGACCGAGGTTGAAAGAAGAGCCGTCTTTGAGGCGACCATGCAGGCGGGGGCAAGGGCCGCTTACCTGATAGAGGAGCCGATGGCGGCCGCTATCGGGGCGGGTCTGCCCATCCACGAGGCGACCGGCAACATGATCTGTGATATCGGCGGCGGCACGACCGAGGTGGCCGTCTTGGCGCTTGGTGGCATAGTCTGCAGCGAGTCGGTCAGAGTCGGCGGCGACGAATTCGATGAGGCGGTCATAAATCACATCAAAAAAGAGTACAATGTAATAATTGGAGAACGGACGGCCGAAGAGGTTAAGATCGAGATCGGCTCGGCCTATCCGCTCGAGCAAGAAGAAGACATTGAGGTTAGAGGGCGCGATCTTTTAACCGGTCTCCCCAGAAACGTCACTCTCTCTTCTGAGGAGATACGAAATGCCTTTGAGGAGCCGCTTGCAACTATCATAGGGGCGATAAAATCGACCCTTGAGCGAACACCGCCCGAGCTTTCAGGCGACATTATGGATAAAGGCTTGGTATTGGCCGGCGGCGGCTCGCTTCTTAGGGGACTGGACGAGAGGCTCAGAAGCGAGACCGGGATGCCGGTCTATCTTGCAGATGATCCATTGACCTGCGTCGTTATCGGCAGCGGCAAAGCCTTAGAAGAGATGAAGACCTTAAAAAAAGTTTTGATAGGCGCGCACAGATAGTCGAGCCGCCTAGAATAAAGAGGTGTATATTTTGCGTTTCAAGAGGGGACTTTTTAGTTCCAGCAGATTGACCCTCGCAATCCTAGTAACCCTTAGCATACTCATACTCTCGGTTTACTTAAGAGAATCAGATGACGGCACCATCCACTCTCTTCAGACTTCCGTAATGGGATCGATCGCCTCCATCCAATCTCCGACCAACCGGGTCATAGCGCCGCTCGTTCAGCTCAAACGATTTCTGGGCAACCTCTCCGGTCTCTCTGCCGAAAACACCAGGCTCAAGAGGGAGATATCCGGTTTAAAGCAAGAGATCATCTCGCTTGAAGAGTCTAAGGAGGAGAACCTGAGGTTAAAGAAATTGATCGGGTTCAAAGAGAGTTCACCAAGCCGCACCACCCTGGCTAGGGTTATTGGACGTTCAGGCGATGAGTGGCAATCTACCATCATCATCAACAAAGGAAGCGATGATGGCGTCTATAAAAATATGCCCGTTGTCGTGACCGAAGGGTTGGTCGG
>JBBIRY010000013.1:0-19455 GCA_037441605.1 Actinomycetota bacterium
GGGTGAGATGGACCGGCTCTACGCCGGTCTTAAAGCTGGAGAATTTCCCGCCATCCTTGAGGAATTAAAAGAGGTCTCGGCCACCCTCGGGCGGACCGTTACGGTGCTTAGCGGCGGCGAGGAGATAGTCGGCAAAGCCTTGGGCTTCGACGAGATGGGCGGCCTAATCATCGGGCTTGCCGACGGAAGCCTGAGAGTCGCCTACAGTGGCGAGATAACTTGATCAACTACCACCTCTTAGAACTTATATAAGCTAAGAGGGCTTGAATTTATATTCATGAAATGTTAACCTATATCAAAATTTCGGTTAACAAAGGAGAATAAGCATGAAGATAGACACCAGATCGATGGCTTTTGTAGCGCTCTTTGCCGCGCTGACCGCTGTGGGGGCGATGATAAGGGTGCCCCTTCCCTTTACCCCCGTTCCCTTCACTTTACAGGTCTTCTTCGTCCTTCTGGCCGGGGGCATTCTCGGATCGAAACTCGGCGCGCTCAGCCAAATCGTCTACATCCTGCTTGGGGCGATCGGTCTGCCCGTCTTTGCCGGGGGAAGCTCAGGCTTTGGCGTGATACTCGGTCCGACCGGCGGCTATCTAATCGGCTTTGTTCCGGCTGCCTTCATAGTTGGTTTGATGATGGAAAAGAGAGAAGAGATTTCCATCTTTCGCACCCAACTGGTCTTTTTGACCGGCGTTTTAGCGATATACTTTTTCGGGGCGACTCAGCTCGCTTTGGTCGCTAATATCGGTCCAAAGGCGGCCATAACCGGAGGGGTCCTTCCCTTCATTCCCTTGGATATCGTAAAGGCCGCCCTGGCCGCTCTTCTTGTCACGCGGCTGAAAAAGGCCATCGCCATTTAATCGGATTATTGATTTTTAAAGCGGTGCCTTCTTTCCTTATCTCAACTTGACAACGTCGACAAACAGTGAGAATATCCTGCTTATTGGTATTAGGATATTCTTGTTCTTCTCGATTTTGAAGGAATTCGATCGGCTGGTGTCGAATTGTAAAAAAATGAGATTTATGCCGGGCAAGAATGGGGCGCGATTAGTTTTTGATGAATCTAAATGATGGAGGAGGGTCGGCCTAAAGTCGTTAGGATAGCTTTTAGCTATACCACTTTTTCATCATCACATTTCATCAATTCCACAAGGGAGGAAAAATGTCGTTAGAAGAACATCTTATGGGGCTCAAGGATATCAAAGGATACATGGCATCGGGCGTGATGAGCTTCACCGGTGAGATGCTGGCAAACGACTCCGCCGATGTCACTTTAGACCTAGCTCTCGTCGGAGCGACTTTCAATGATATCTTTCGTTCGGCCCACGAAGCATCAAGCAAAATCGGTCTCGACTACGCCAACGAAATGACTATCGAAACCCCCAAAGGCAATGTCATCATGTTCTGCTCCGGAGTAGACGCCAAGGTCCACTTCCACCTAATTGGGGTCGTATCTCACGAGGGTAATGAAGCTCTGATGAACATGCAGATGAAGAGGCTTATCGAGCCGATCTTAAATGAACTGGCTTGAATATCGATTGAAGATGAAAAGCCGGGCGGCCGGCCCTCGACGTCTTTTTGCCTGGAAGATGAACCAAAGGACGTAAATATCGTCGGTGAACTGAAATACTTCTTAGGTGAGGGGAAGTATGCTCAGTTCAAGTTCGCCGAGTCCGGAACGGCCTTCTCAATAGATATTGTTTTGGTACCTGCCGATTATCGCGGTCAAGGTATCGGAACCTTCCTTATCAAGCACGTATTATATCTGGCTGACGCCATGAAAAAGAGCGTCTTCCTTTCGGCCCGGCCCATCGGCAAGACCGGAGAGGATGAGTTAAATAGACTGATAGACTATTATTCCGGGTTAGGGTTTGAGGTCGAAGACAGGGGGCTTACCGTAGTCTACATGCACCGCAGAGCGCCCGAACATTGAAGAGAATTTTTAGGGACGGCACACTTTGAGGAGACTTGGGCCGTCCCTTCTTTTTTGTAGCCTTACGGCCGACCCCCTCCCTTTTGGCCGCATAAGACCTTATTCGGACCACCTCCATCTGTTATAATATTTCTTTAAATCATGCGGAGGTCTTTTTGATGCTGCTTGCGGTGGATGTCGGCAATACCCAGACTTCCTTCGGTATCTTTGAGAAAGATGAGCTCAGAGAGAGCTGGCGTATCTCGACCAATAAGGATGAGACGGCCGATGAGCTCGGGGCCGACCTCTTTTCTCTCTTTGGCTTGAAGAAGATGAAGATTGAGGATATTGACGCCATGATCATCTCCTCAGTCGTTCCCCACTCAACCGCCTCTCTGATCGAGATGGGCAGAAGGCTACTGTCTTTAGAGCCATTGGTAGTCGGTCCGGGCCTTAAGACGGGAGTCACCATACTCTACGATAATCCCCATGAAATCGGAGCAGATCGCATCGTCAACGCCGTAGCGGCTTACAAAAAATACGGCGGGCCGGTCATAGTGGTGGATTTCGGTACGGCTACGACTTTCGATGCCATCAGCGAAAAAGGGGAATATCTTGGTGGTGCGATATCTCCCGGCATAGAGACATCGGCTGAAGCCCTCTTTTCGATGGCCGCCAGGCTCTCTCGGGTCGATCTAAGGGTTCCAGAAAGGGCCGTCGGCAAGAATACGACGGAAAGTCTGCAATCCGGAATACTCTATGGAGCGGCCGGAGGGGTCGATAAGATCGTTAGGATGATTCAAAAAGAACTCGGCCACGGAACTAAGGTTGTAGCAACCGGCGGGCTGGCCGTCTTAGCTTCCAAGATATGCGATACCATAGATGAACTCGACCCCGACCTAACTCTCTTCGGCTTGAAGATTCTCTATGACAAGAATATTTAAGCCATCCCGTTGAGCTTCTCCTTGTCTGCTAAAGAAGATTTTTTCTGTCCGAAGCTGTCTTTATTGACAAAAATGCCTGATTATGAGAGCATTTCCTCGGCACGTTCGTCCGAAAGCACGATTTATGCAGAGTAAAGGATTTTAAAATTAAGCCCGATATTTTGGTTTAATCGCTTTTCGCCAAAGTTGATTAGAGAAGGTTATTAGGTTAACTCTTGAGTAAAAGGAGGGGTAAAAGTGGCTTTGGAGGATCATCTTCAAACGCTCAAAGACATCAAGGGCTATATGGCCTCGGGTATCATGAGCTTCACCGGTGAGATGTTTGCCCACGATTCCTCGGATGCCGACTTTGACTTGGCATTGGTTGGGGCAACATTCAACGATATCTTCCGCTCGGCGGAAGAGGCATCCACCAAGATAGGCTTGGATTATGCCGACGAAATGACCATCGAGACTCCCAGGGGAGACATATTAATGTTCTCTTCAGGTCCAAATGCTAAAATCAGGTTCCACCTCATCGGAGTATTGTCTCAAGACGGCAACAAGGCTCTGATGAATATGCAGATGAAGAAGCTGGTAGCGCCGATTGAGGCCGAACTCAGCTAAGGGTGTCGGATAAAAGATTAGAACTTCAAAAGGGAGTGGATATATCATATGTCCCACTTCCTTACGTCTATTTTGAACTCGTCTTTGACAACTAAACCCCAATATGAGAGCATTGTCGGTAATTTCTCAATCGGAATCTTAAGGTTTTTCAAGAAGCGGACATCTCTCTCCAATTCGGTCTTTTTTAAGAAACCGGATTCGAAGGAAGACATCTTCATTGAAAGGAGGGGATGACACTGGCTTTAGAGGATCATCTAAATAAACTCAAGGATATCAAGGGCTATATAGCTTCGGGCATCTTGAGCACAAACGGCGAGATGCTGGTTCAAGACTCGGCCGATTCATCTTTCGATTTGGCGATGGTGGGAGCCGCTTTCACAGATATATTCAGTTCAGCTCAGGAGGCTTCCAGCAAGATCGGTCTCGATTCGACCAGAGAACTCTTCATCGAGACTCCCAAGGGCAACATAATGATCTTTAGCGCCTGTTTGGATTGCGGCATCTGCTCGGGGACGCGTTGTCCGGCTAAGTTTCGTCTGATTGGGGTCGTGGCTCATCAAGGCAACGAAGCCCTGATGGATATGCAGATGAAGAAATTGCTCAGGCCGATCACTGACGAGCTTTCATAAATTACAGTTAACAAGGTAGTGGTTTTGGGATCGGTTTAGCAGATCTGCCTGCTTAACCGTCTCGTGTTTATATATGATAGATTGACGAAATCGGTAAAATATGAGAATATCCCCTGCATAAGCAGTTAAAAATGTTTCCAGCCCGCACCAAACCGATGAAAGTGATTGAGTTTGGACGGTTATTGATATATCTCCTAAGGTTGCGAGAACACCCGGCATGCGGGTTGGTTTTTTTGTAAATGGAACTTCATGGCCCAAGAGCCATTATTAATACAGAAACCAATAAGCAAGGAGGAGAGAAAAATGAATCTTGAGGATCATCTTATGAGCCTTAGAGATATCAAGGGCTATATGGCTTCAGGCATCTTGAGCACCAATGGCGAGATGCTGGCCAGGGATTCCGCCGATCCCGCTTTTGACCTGGCGTTGGTCGGAGCTACTTTCACCGATATCTTCAGCTCAGCCCAGGAGGCTTCCAACAAGATCGGTCTCGATTCAACCAGAGAGATGTCAATAGAGACTCCTAAGGGTAACGTAATGATGTTCTGCTCGGGACCGGACTCATCAGCAAAATTCCGCTTGATCGGCGTCGTTTCTCATCAGGGCAACGAGGCCCTTATGAACATGCAGATGAAGAGGTTGATGCAGCCGATAGAGAGCGAGCTCTCTTTTTAATTTGTGAGTCTTTGAGCCGTCAAACAAACGGTCGAGCCCTTTTTGAGGGCTTGACCGTTTGTTGTTTAAAAAGCTTTTCGAAAATATAGGGTCGCTTTGCTATAATGTTCTTTTGATTTAATAAGGGGGCATGAGTGAAGAGGATTGTCAGCGTCAGTCTCGGTTCCTCCAAAAGGAACCACAAGGCGACCGAAAGGCTCCTTGGCGAGGAGTTCACCATTGAGAGACTTGGGGTCGACGGCGATTTCAAGAAAGCCATTGCCAGCTTAAAAGAGTTGGATGGCAACGTGGATGCCATCGGGCTTGGCGGGATTGACCTCTATCTCTTTGCGGGAAAGAAGCGCTACGTCAAGAGGGACGCAAAGAGGCTGAGAGACTCGGTCAAGGTTACCCCGGTTGTTGACGGGAGTGGGCTCAAGGACACCTTGGAGAGAGAGACAGTTCGCTATCTGGTCGAAGAGGCCAAACTTCCCTTAAAGGGTAAAAAAGTCCTCATGACGAGCGCCGCAGACCGCTTCGGGATGGCCGAGGCCCTCCACAGGGCCGGATGCGAAATGAACTTCGGTGATCTCATCTTTGGCCTCGGCATACCGATCATGATGAGATCGATAGAGACCTTTCACCTTATCGCCTCAATCCTTCTTCCGATAGTCGTCTGGATTCCCCATAAGCTTCTCTATCCGACCGGTTCAGCTCAGGAGAGAGAGCCCAAGGAGAAGTATGCCAAACACTACCATGATGCCGATATAATCGCCGGAGATTACATATTCATCAGAAAATTTATGCCCAAAGATATGAAGGGTAAATGGGTTTTGACCAACACGATCACTGAGTCCGATGTTGAAGACTTAAGGCAACGTGGGGTAGAATTGCTCATTACGACAACGCCCGAATTTGAGGGGCGCTCCTTCGGCACCAACGTCATGGAGGCGACGATGGTTGCCATTTTGGGCAAGAAGGTCGATGAGATAGTGCCGCAAGATTACTTGAGCCTTCTTAAAAAGCTCGATTTCAAGCCGAGGATAATAGATTTCACAAAGGGCGGGAGTTAGTCATCGAACCGGAAGAGATAGAGAGAATAACCGAAGAGACCTTCCACAAGATCAAGGAGTACCACAACCCCTCCTTGGCCAAGCTGCTCAAAATAACCGGCTACGATAGGGTGGAATGGAAAGCGAGCGGCGCGATAATAACCGATATCGAGGGCAACGAGTTTATCGACTGCGCCGGTGGCTATGGCGTCTTCAACGTCGGCCACTCCCACCCCAAAGTGGTAGCGGCGGCAATCGAGCAGATGAAGCTGATGTCTCTTGCCTCCAAGATCTTCCTGAACAAACCCTTGGCTGATCTGGCCGAAGTGATAGCCAAGATTGCTCCGGGCGACCTGAAATATTCCTTCTTCGTAAACAGCGGGGCCGAGGCGGTTGAAGGAGCCTTAAAATTGGTAAGGCTTGCCACGGGGCGAAGCGAGATAGTCTCGACCATAAACGCTTTTCATGGCAAGACCTTCGGAGCCCTCTCGGCGACCGGGCGCGATCAATACAGAGATCCCTTCAAGCCGCTTGTCGGCGGGTTCAAACACGTGCCCTTCGGTGATATCTCGGCGATGGAGGAGGCGGTGACCGGCGAGACGGCCGCCGTCATCATCGAGCCGATTCAGGGCGAGGGCGGCATTATAGTCGCGCCCGAAGGCTACCTTATGAGGGTTCAAGAGATCGCAAGGGCTAAGGGCGCTCTTTTAATTGTAGATGAGATTCAGACCGGCTTAGGAAGGACGGGCAAACTCTTTGCCGTCGAACATTTCGGCGTTGAGCCCGACATCATGACGCTCGCTAAGGGACTTAGCGGCGGCGTCATCCCAATCGGAGCCTTTGTGGGGACTCCGAGTGTCTGGGAGGCCTTTCGCAAGAACCCACTCATCATCACCTCAACCTTCGGCGGGAATCCACTCGCCTGCGTTGCGGCCAAGGCCGCCATCGAGGTCGTCTTGGAAGAGAACCTGTCCGAGAGGGCGGCCAAGATGGGCAAGCTTTTGATGGATGGCTTGAGCGATCTTAAGGAGAAATACCCTAAGATTATCGCCGATGTCAGAGGGCTTGGGCTCATGATAGGCTTAGAGCTTACCAAAGAGGGGCTTGGCGGCTTCATTCTGCCCGAGATGGCCAGGGGTGGGCTTACGGCCGTCTACACCATCAATAACCCCAAGGTGATCAGGTTCGAGCCGCCGCTTGTCATAACCGAGGCCCAAATCGAGAAAGTGATATCGATAACTAAGGCTGCCATGATCAAGGCGGACGAAGTTTATGATAAATTATTTGCTTAACAGAGGAGGAATCATATGCCCTATGTCGAGACGTCGATAGAGATAAGCGCCGATAAGAAAGGCGTCTACGAGCTAGCCTGCGACATGGAGAAGTTTCCCGAGTTCATGCCCGATGTCAATCAGGTCAAAACCTTAAAGAGAGAAACGGGCAAGACGGTGACCGCTTGGGAGACCGAGGTTGACGGCATCCCGATCAGCTGGACCGAAGAGGAGATATTCGATGATGCCGCTCCCAAGATAACCTATCGTCTTCTCGAGGGGGATCTCGACAAGTTCGAGGGCGAGTGGAGGTTTGAGGATATTGCCGGCGGCACCAAGGTCACCATGACAGTCGATTTCGATTTCGGCATGCCCAATTTGGAGGATCTCTTGGGCCCGGTTTTGGAGATGAAAGTCAAGGAGAACTCCGAGATGATGCTCACCGGAATAAAGACGAAGATGGAAGCGGGTTAAAAAATTGAAAAAGTTTGGCTTTTTGATTCATCCTCTCGATGTCGAAGATGTAGTGAGATTTGAGAATAAGGCGGCCGGAAAGTCCGAGGAGTTCTTGAAGAGGATGCTTCTTTGGATGTGCGAGAGACCGCCTTTCATCGCCTCCCATGTGACCGGGCTTACCTCAAAGACCGGGGCCAAAGCCGAGGGCTGGTTCATAACCGTACCCCTTCTGCCCGAGCAGATGATTGAGGATACCACCCTCGCCCAGAAGAAGATTTTGGAAGGGATAGAGATCGCCAAATCGAAAGGGGCGACGATAGTCGGCCTTGGCGGCTTCACCTCGATAGCGGCGAACTCGGGGCTGGCCATATCTAAGGACGCCGCCCTTCCCATCACCACCGGAAACGGCTATACTGTGGCCGCAGCCGTGGAGGGAAGCAAGAAGGCGGCAAGATTGATGGGAATCCGTCTCTCCAAGGCTAGACTTGCCGTAATCGGAGCGACCGGTTCGATTGGCCGGGCCGTCAGCGAGATAATGGCGAGTGAAGTCGGCGAGATGGTTCTGGTTGGACGGAGGCCCGAAGCCCTTCTGATTCAAGCCGAAAAATTGAGGAAGACCACCAAGGTATCGATCTCGACGGATATCAGGGAGGCCCTTAAGGGAACCGACCTTGTGATTACAGCCAGCAGCGACGCTCATGCCATCATCGACGCCTCCTATCTCGAACCGGGCACAGTCGTCTGCGACGTGGCCCAACCGCCAGATGTCTCAAAATCGGTCTTGGAAGAGCGGGATGATATCCTCGTCTTCGATGGAGGAATAATCCGCTTGCCCGGAATGAGGGTCAAAAGGGAGCTCTCTTACGAATATGATTTCACCTTGAAGCAGAGATATGCCTATGCCTGCATGGCCGAGACGATGATTCTCTGCCTAGAAGGGGTAAAGGAGAACTTCGATCTGGGCACGGTCAAGGCGTCCACGGCCGAGAAGGTTTCGGATCTTGCCGCCAAACACGGATTTAAGTTGGCCGGCTTTCGCAGCTTCGGCTATCGCTTGACTCGCGATCAGATCAAGGAGATTCGCAAGAACGCCGCCTTGAAAAGCAACAAGAAGTGGTTCTATCGGGCAAGGAGGATGCTGAACTATTCCAGTTCTAACGGGTCTTTTGACAGTTAAAGACGATTTTTTTATAATATTTAGTAGATACCTCGAGCACTGCATATGCAGTGCTATTTCTATATCAGGTTAATAATGGAGGGATTTTTCGATGGATAAAGAGATTATCCTGACCGAAGAAGGTTTTCAAAAGCTTAAAGCGGAGCTGGAGCATCTTACCACCATCAAAAGGCGGGAAGTGGCCCGAAGGATAAAGGAGGCCATCGAGTTCGGAGATATCTCCGAAAACTCAGAGTATGATGACGCCAAGAACGAGCAAGCCTTCCTGGAGGGAAGAGTCATCCATATCACTCAGACTTTAAGCTTTGCCAAGGTCATAAGCGGCGGTGAAAATTATGATGAGGTATCGCTCGGGTGCACCGTGGTCATAAAGGATTTAGAGACCGACGAAGAGGCCGAGCATATGCTGGTCGGATCGGCCGAAGCTGATCCTTTGGGCAATAAGATCTCCAACGAATCTCCGGTTGGGCTCGCCATAATCGGAAAGAAGGCCGGAGAGAAGGTCGTCGTCAACGTTCCGGCCGGAGTTCTCGAGTACCTGATAGTCGAAATCAAACAGTAGTCATCAAGAGGTAGCATTTGGATAATCTCGAACTTAACGAGCTTATGGCCGTTCGCCGCCATAAGCTCGATGAGCTTAAAGAAAAGGGCATCGACCCCTTTGCCAGCCGCTTTATGGTGAGCCATGGGCTCGGAGAGATAGTCGCGTCCTTTGGCGAGATCGACCCAGGGGCCGAAACCGATCTGACCGCCACGGTTGCCGGGCGTATATTCGCTTTTAGAAGACACGGCAAAGCGAGTTTCGTCGTCCTTGGCGATGACAGCGGCCGCATCCAGCTCTATCTGGGCCAGGATAAGTTAGGCGATGAACCCTATGAGCTATTCTCCTCATTCGATATCGGCGATATCGTCGGGGTGACCGGCAAGGTCTTTAAGACCAGGCGCGGCGAACTTTCGATCATGGTCGAGGGATTCAGCCTTCTTACAAAGTCGCTTCGACCCTTGCCCGAAAAGTGGCACGGATTAAAAGACGTCGAGAAGAGGCACCGCGAACGCTATGTTGATCTTTTGGTAAACCCGCAAGTCAAAGAGATCTTCATAAAGCGAAGCCTCATTACCAAGGCCATCAGGCGGTTTTTGGACTCCCGCGGTTTTCTGGAAGTGGAGACGCCGATGCTCCAGTCGATTCCGGGCGGAGCGACGGCGAGGCCTTTTGTCACTCATCATAATGCTTTGGACATTGATCTCTATCTTCGAATCGCGCCCGAGCTCTATTTGAAGCGCCTCTTGGTCGGCGGCTTCGAGAGAGTCTACGAGATGAACCGCAACTTTCGAAATGAGGGGATGAGCGCCCGTCACAACCCGGAGTTCTCCATGCTCGAGGTCTACCAGGCTTATGCCGACTATCACGACATGATGGAACTCACTCAAAGTCTCATCAAAAGCGTTGCGACAGAGGTTCTAGGAGGAGCCAGTGTCGATTTCGAAGGCGATATGATCGACTTTGAGAAGGAATTTACTAAATATACCATGCTCGAAGCGATCGAGGAGTTTGCCGGCCTAAAGCTCTCCTACGATATGGATTTGAGCGACTTGAGAAGGATCGCCAAAGAGAAAGGGGTCGAGATCGATGACTCCTTTGGACAAGGAAAGATAATCGCCGAGATCTTCGAGAAATTGGTCGAAGGCAAGATAGTTCAGCCCACGTTCATCTTGGATTACCCGGTTGAGATCACCCCTCTAGCCAAGCTCAAGAAGGGCGATCCTAACGTCGTTGAGAGGTTCGAGCTCATTGTGGCCGGCCGCGAGATAGCCAATGCCTTCAGCGAACTGACCGACCCGATCGAGCAGAGGATAAGGTTTGAACGGCAGCAAGCCGAGAAGGACGAGGAGGCTCACCGTATGGACGAGGACTTCGTCAAGGCCTTAGAGTACGGTATGCCGCCGGCTGGTGGACTTGGGATCGGGGTTGATAGGCTGGTCATGCTTCTCACCGACTCCCATTCGATCCAGGAAGTCATCCTATTTCCTCAAATGAGGCCAAAGTCGAAAGATTCTTAAAGTTGGGGAAAGCCTCTTTCCCCTTATTGGGCTCGATGGAAATATGGGATTCAAAGATGATAGAATTCTTATAGAAGATTTCCAAGGAGGACTCCATGTTCTGTGATGTTTGTGGAAACAATATATCCTTCATCTATTTCGTAAGGGTATTGAATAATAAGGTATTGAGGACCAACCTCTGCGAGGATTGCTTCAAGAACCTCTGGAAGGATATGGCCTTTAAGCCTTTGAGTGAGGTCTTCGGCGACCTTGTTCCCGCCGAGATCAAGTCCGTCCCACAGGTCAGAGCGGCTCATTCCAACAAAGAGTTCGCCTGCAAGAACTGCGGAGCCAAGTTGAGTTCTTACTTTAAGGACGGCTTCTTGGGTTGCAGCGAATGCTATAAGTCATTCGCTCCTCACTTGGCCCAGACCTTAAGGCAGACCTACGGCGACGCGGAATATGGCGGGAAGGCACCCAGAGGTCTTGAGAAAGAGGCCAAGCTGGCCGTCAAACTCCACAAACTCCGCCGCAAGCTCAAGCTCTATGTGATGGAGGAGGAGTACGAGAAGGCGGCATGTGCCAGAGACGAGATAATCGATCTCGAGAAGCAGCTCTCACTGAGGTAGCAATGGACCGTTTAAAGAATCGAGCGGCAAAAAAAGGAGGGGGTCGCCCCTCCGAAATCGTGGTTGCAAGTCAAGTTACTCTCCTTCGCAATCTGGAGTTCTTCTTCTTTCCGCATCAAGCGAGCGATAGCGAGCGCGAAGAGGTCTTGGATTTCATTTGGGCCGCTATCGGCAAAGAGAAGGGCCTACGCGGACTCTACATCACCTCGGAAGGGGAGCTTTCGCCAGCCTCCTTCGACAGCCATTTTTGGGACTTAGGTCTCAATCTTACAGATGGCGGAAGGGCGACCATCCTAAGCCATGACGAGCCCAATCTGGCCATCGCCATCAACTACGACGATCACCTAAAGATTCAGGGCTTTGCCGAGGGGCTTCAGATTGATGAGGCCTTCCGGGTAGCCGATCAAGCAGATGATCTGCTCAGCGATAATCTACCTTATGCCTTTTCGGCCGAGTTTGGGTATTTGACCGAATCCGTCGCCAACCTTGGGGCGGGCATCAAGGTCTCCCTCGTCCTTCATCTGCCGGCCTTGATCATGAACGATGAGATGGACTCGCTCGCCTTGAATCTCTATGAGTCGAAGATGATTCTCCTGGATGGGGTCTTTGCGAGCGGCGGCGAGGTCTTTGGCAACTTCTATTATCTCCACAAAACGGCCACCTTCGGTCAGAGCGAGGCCGAGGTGATGGCTGAGGTAAAAACCGCTGCCGAGATGATGGTCGAGAAGGAGATGGCGGCAAGAAAAGCCCTTTTAAAAGAGGAGAAGACGCGCCTTATTGATGAGGTCTTAAGATCCTTTGCCACCTTGACCCATGCAAAACTCCTCTCTTTTGAAGAAGCTGTCGATAATCTTTCCATACTCCTTCTTGGAGCCGACCTTAAACTGTTAAGCAAATTTACGCCCGGGCAGATCTTGGAGCTGATCTCATCGATCTCTCCCGAAGCGATAGTTGGGTTGACCGTGGATGATGATGACGCTCAAGATGGACTTAGAGCCGAGATGATCAAAAAGAGACTATTTGAAATCAAGGAAAGTGGGTGATCTTAGGTGTTCGATAGATTCACCGATCGGGCCAGACGGGTTATTCTTGCAGCTCAAGATGAAGCCAAAAGGTTTAAGCGGAGCCATGTCGGCACCGAACATCTTCTACTTGCTTTAATAGGCGAGGTGGATGGGGTTGCCGTCAGGATAATAGACAATATCGGGGTCGATACCGACGAGATTAAGCTGCGCCTGGAAGAAGAGATGGAGATGGGGACGAGCGGGCCCTCGTCGCATGTACCCTTCACGCCCAGGGCCAAAAAGGTTTTGGAGCTTTCGATGAGGGAAGCCCTAAAATTCGGCCATGGTCACGTCGGCACGGAACACATCCTGCTTGGGCTGGCCAAAGAGCGCGAAGGGGTCGCCTCCAAGATTTTGGAAGATTTCGGAATAAGCTTTGAGGCCATTAAAGATATGGTCATCCGCCTAGGCGGCGGCGAGGGCATCGAGGCGCCGGCCATCGCCAATCCAAACATCTTCAACACAAAGCCAGGCGCTCTGGATGAGTTCGGCGTCAATTTGACCAGGGCGGCCGCTGAAGGCTCGCTCGATCCGGTTATCGGCCGCACCCGAGAGATAGAGCGGGTGATGCAGATACTCACCCGCAGAACCAAGAATAATCCGGTTTTGGTCGGCGATCCGGGCGTTGGCAAGACGGCCATCATCGAAGGTTTAGCCCAGCTTATCGCGGCCGGTGAGGTTCCAGACCCTCTCAAGGCCAAGCGGATATACTCGCTGGATTTAAGCGCTCTTGTGGCCGGCTCCAAGTACCGCGGGGAGTTCGAAGAGAGGCTCAAGAAGGTCATCTCAGAGATCAAAAGGAGCGGCGATGTCATCATCTTCATCGACGAGATACACACCCTGGTCGGTGCGGGCAGCGCTGAAGGGGCGATAGATGCGGCAAACATCTTAAAACCCTCGCTTGCCAGGGGAGAGATCCAGACGATCGGGGCGACCACTCTTGGCGAGTACCGCAAGCACATCGAGAAGGATGCCGCTCTCGAGAGGCGTTTCCAGCCGATTATGGTCGAGGAACCGACCGTCGATGAGACCGTCGCGATTTTAAAAGGACTTCGCGAGCGATATGAGACTCACCATAAGGTCGAGATAAGTGACCTCGCCCTCTTAGCCGCGGTCAATCTAGGCAAAAGATATATAACCGACCGCTTTCTGCCCGATAAGGCGATCGACCTGATCGATGAGGCGGCCTCAAAAGTCGGCCTTTCGGCCAGAAGGTCATCGCCCAAGATGAAAGAGCTAGAGGATGAACTCAGGAAGATCAGGCGCGACAAAGAGGTGGCGGTCGAGACCCAGGACTTTGAAGTTGCCGCTCGCCTTCGCGATGACGAGAGGGCCATCTTAAAGAAGATTAAGGGGGCAAAAGAGGGCAGCGGCGAAGATGACTTGGCTCAGATGAGAGTCGATGAGAAGGAAATCGCTGAAGTTGTCTCGGTCTGGACGGGCATACCGGTTGCCAAGATTTCGGAAGAGGAATCGAAGCGTCTTCTCAAGATGGAAGAAGCCCTCTTTAACCGAGTCATCGGCCAAAATGAGGCGATCACCGCCATCTCCAAAGCGATCCGCCGAACAAGGGCAGGCTTGAAAGATCCCAAGAGACCGAGCGGTTCTTTCATCTTTCTTGGGCCTTCAGGGGTGGGTAAGAGCGAACTCGCCAAAGCCTTGGCCGAATTTCTCTTCGGAGACGAATCGGCTCTCATCCAATTCGATATGAGCGAATACATGGAGCAGCATTCCACCTCCAAACTCATCGGCGCTCCGCCCGGCTATATCGGCTACCAAGAGGGCGGTCAGTTGACCGAAGCGGTTCGCCGCAGGCCCTACTCGGTCGTTCTCTTCGATGAGATAGAAAAGGCCAGCCGCGACGTCTTCAATGTGCTCCTTCAGATATTGGAGGACGGCAAGCTGACCGACGCCAAGGGGCGGACGGTAAGCTTCAAAAACACCATAATCATCATGACCTCGAATTTGGGTAGCAAGATTATCGGTAAGGAGACGAGTCTGGGCTTTAAGGCTCAAGGTGAAGCCTCATCCGATCATGGCCGGATGAAGACCAAGGTCATGGATGAATTGAAGCGGACATTCCAGCCGGAATTTTTGAATCGCTTGGATGATATAGTTGTCTTTCGTGAACTCAGCGAGGATGATATCGTTAAGGTAGTCGATCTCATGATAAGACGCCTTCTGGATCAACTCGATGAAGGCGGAATCGAACTGACTTTGACCAAGGCGGCCAAGATGCTTCTGGCCAAAGAGGGATATGACCGCAAATTTGGGGCCAGACCCCTAAGAAGGGCGATTCAGCGCTTGGTCGAGGACCCCCTGTCTGAAGCGATCCTCTCAGGCGATCTTGTCGGTGTCGAAAAGATAGAGGTCGATGCCAAAGACGGTAAGATAGAGATAATTCCGCTCAAAGAGAAGGCTAGCATCACTTAAGCGACCCCAAAGAGGGCTGATATGGCCAAGACCCAAACCCTAGTCAGGTGCCAAGCTTGCGGATACATCTCGCCCAAGTGGATGGGCAGGTGTCCAGATTGCGGCGAGTGGAACAGCATGATCGAAGAGGCCCAAAAAGTCTCCAAGAAAGAGACCTCACCCAAAGCCCCCGCAAACCTGACTGCAAGGGCAATCGATCAGATCGAGTCCATAGCCGAGCTTAAGATTCCAACCAAGATCAAAGAGTTCGACCGGGTCTTGGGCGGCGGAATCGTTCAGGGCTCGCTTATCTTGCTGGGCGGGGTTCCGGGCATCGGCAAATCGACCATCCTCCTTCAGGTCGCAAATAATATTGCGGCCTCAACTTCGGGCAAGGTCATGATCGTTTCGGCCGAGGAGTCATCGGAGCAGATCAAGCTTCGGGCCGAAAGGATAGCAAGTCTGGCCTCAAATCAACTCATCTTGTCCGAAACAGATTTTGACCGTATCGAAGCCGAGATCGAAGCGGTAATGCCGTCTCTCCTCATCATCGATTCCATCCAGACGGTCTACTCACCCGAGATAAGCTCGGCTCCGGGCAGCATCAGCCAAGTCAGAGAGGTTTCCTCCCGCCTGCTTAGGATCGCAAAAAGCCTAAAGATACCAACTTTCATCGTCGGTCATGTGACCAAGGACGGCTCGATAGCCGGACCCAAGATAATGGAGCACATCGTCGATACTGTCCTCTACTTCGAGGGCGATACCCATCGCAACTACCGGATCATCAGAGCGGTCAAGAACAGGTTTGGATCGACCAATGAGGTCGGCATATTCGAGATGACAGGTGGCGGCCTCATCGAGGTTGATAACCCCTCCGCCCTCTTTCTGGCCGAGCGGCCCCAAGGTTCGTCAGGCTCGGTGGTGACGGTCGCCTCTGAAGGCAATCGCCAGCTGCTTGTGGAGATTCAGGCCTTGGTCACAAGGTCTTATGGGAATATGCCCCGCCGCCTTTCAACCGGGCTCGATTTCAACCGTCTCTCACTCGTCCTGGCCGTCTTAGAGAAGAGGATGGGCATGGATCTTGGGGCTATGGACGTCTTTGCCAACGTTACCGGCGGAATCAAGGTAGTCGAGCCGGCAAGCGACCTGGCCGTGGCCTTGGCCGTCGCCTCATCACTCAAGGACAAGGTCATCCCGAGCGATGTGGTCGCCTTCGGCGAGGTCGGTCTGACCGGAGAGGTCAGATTCGTAACCCAAGCCGAAGACAGGATAAGGGAGGCAGCGCGCCTTGGCTTTAAGCGGATAATTCTGCCCAAAAATAAGCAGAAGAAGGGGGAATCTTCCAAAGGTGTGGAATTGATTGAGGTTTCAAAGATAGACGAAGCCTTGAATATTCTCAAATAAATGGTTAAAGTTGGATAAGAATTTAGCTAAAGGTGGGCTCCATTGGCCAAGAAGAAGCAGATGACCTTAATAGATGTTTTAAAGAGGGTTGCTCCCGGCACCGATGTCAGGGATGCGCTGGAGCAGATCATCAGCGCCCAGACCGGCGCCTTGATCGTAATCGGCGATATGGCTGCAGTTGAGAAGATCTCAGACGGCGGCTTTAAGCTTAATGTGCCCTTCGAGGCCCAGAAGCTCTTTGAGCTTGCCAAAATGGATGGGGCCATCATCATGGACGAGGACATGACCAAGATTTTGGGGGCCAATATCCAACTCAATCCCGACATCTCCTTTACGACCCAAGAGACCGGCATGCGCCACCGGGCGGCTGAAAGGGTGGCCAAGCAGACCGAATCATTGGTCATTTCCATTTCGCAGAGGAGAGATGTCATCTCGCTCTACTGGGATAATTACAAGTATGTCTTGGATGATATCCGCTCACTCATCGTCAAAGCCAACCAGGCTTTGCAGACGCTCGAAAAGTATAAGATTAGGCTGAACCAGGTCTCGGCCACCTTAAACTCGCTCGAGTTTCAGGATTTTGTAACCCTCTCCGAAGTGGCCACTCTTTTGCAGCGTTATGAGATGGTTAACAGGGCCGCCGAGGAGGTGGAGCTTTATATCACCGAACTTGGAGCCGAGGGGCGTCTAATCAGCATGCAGTTAGATGAGCTGATGGCCCACGTAGAAGAGAATAACGCCATGGTTTTGAAGGATTACTCCAAGGATAGCCGCCGTTCCGATAGGGCCGCCAAAGAACTCTCCGATCTTACTTCCGATGATCTCTTGGATCTGACCAATATCTGCCGCATCTTAGGTTTCGAGGGTGAGACCGTCAACATCTTGGACACCGTCGTCCACCCCAGAGGATACCGGATGCTCCGTCAGATACCACGTCTACCCGCTACCATCGCCACCAACATCGTCAAAAAGTTCTCCGATCTTCAGACGATCATCAGCGCGAGCATCGAGGATTTGGACGAGGTTGACGGAGTGGGCGAGGTTCGGGCCAAAGCCATCATCGAGGGTTTAAAACGCTTGCGCAACCAGAGCGTTCTGGATAGGTATATTTAGGCTAAAGGGCAGCTACCAGACTCCAGCTACCAGCCAAAGTACAGCCTCCAGTCGTCAGGCTCCAGCCATTAGATTTTTTGGAGGCTGGCTCCAGGCGGCTGGCGATTGTTCTATGGGCTTAAAAATGATACGGCGTTTGAAAACTTGAGGTTGATAGCGGTGGCTTGCAATTATAATGTACGTTAAGCAAAAGGAAAAAAGTATGAACAAGCGCCCGCTCGTTATCCTTTGGCTGCTGGGAATCATTTTGGTCGCATCGGTCCAAACCGGCTGCAATCGGGCGGATACGGCCGTCATTGAAGCTCCGCCCTCTCCCCCCATCGTTGCCGCGGCCCGCGCCCAAGTCGGCAAGACGGTCATCTACGATCCCGCCTACGTCGATTTGGACTACCCGCTCGGCGACGTGCCGATAGAGCGGGGAGTCTGCACCGATGTTGTCATTCGCGCATTTAGAGACGGGGCCGGCATCGACCTGCAAAAGCTCGTTCACGAGGATATGAAGGCGGCCTTTTCGGATTATCCAAAGACTTGGGGCTTGACCAAGCCGGACTCAAACATAGATCATCGGCGGGTTCCCAATTTGAGGCGTTATTTTGAACGCAAAGGTTTTTCCTTGCCCGCCTCAACCGAAAAGCAAGACTATCTTCCAGGCGATCTGGTAACTTGCACGATTTATCCGAATCTGCCCCACATCATGGTCGTGAGCGACAAAAAGAACGCCGATGGAACCCCGCTTGTCATCCACAACATCGGAGCCGGCGCACGGGAAGAGGACCGGCTCTTCGAGTTTCCTGTTACCGGCCATTTTAGAATTGATAAGGAGAGTTTGAGTGAATGAAGGCTGATAAAGAGTAAACGTTCTCGATGCAAGCTTTAGGGCCAATTAATAAAAAACTACTTCAAACTATACGGCCCGAGGGTCTCGATGCGGCTATTCTCATGGACGATTATCTTTGCCAGATCCATATCGAGCAGGGTACAGATGGCGGTAAGGTAAAAAAGGAGACTTCCGAGTTCAGCTTCGACGGTGTCGAAGCAGTTTGGGCAGAGATTTCCATCCAGGTGGGTCCTGAAGTACTCGCTCATCTCCATCAGGGTCGAGCCCTCCGGGATGGGTTGCTTTCCGGCCTCTATCTTCAAACAACCGCAACTGGTTACGGACTTGGTTATGGCCCGATTCACATGGGAGGTTGAATCTTGGAGTTTGCTCATAACATCCAATATGCTGCGGTGCCTTATGAGATAATCGGAAACGGTCGCTTGAAATTCCTTGCATTCATGGCTACTCATTTTCGACACAACCCTTAAAATGGATTTAGGATAAGCACATTATAATTTCTATCTCTTTATGTTGTCAAAGGGTCGTATAATTCGCGGTTTTCACCGCTTAAGGCTTCGAGATCAGGGATGGCCTCTTTGTCTTTAGCCTTGTTGATGTGCTATAATTTTCATCCATTCAAACGGAGAGAGGGGGGAGATGTTAGCACCAAAATAAACATATTGGAGGGAGAGCAAGATGCTCATCGGCTTCATAAAGATACTATTTACCCTCCTTGGCGCCACCGGCGGGAGCCAGCTCGACAAGATCTACAAGTTACCGATTCTCGGGTCACCTATTATCGTCTTCATTATAAATATTATCCTGGGCGCGGCAATCGGTTATTTGATAGGCGGTCTGGTTGGCAAGCGGGTTGCCAAGGGCTTAACTTGGATGGAAGGGGCCATCCAAAAGATTCCATCCCTAGATATCCTTCTTGGGCTGGTCGGACTGACGGTCGGTCTCGTCTTAGCCTATCTTATTTCATTGCCGCTCTGGCGGATATCCTTCTACGGCCAATATATTGCCATTTTGGTCTATATCATCCTCGGGTATCTCGGGATATGGCTTGCCACTAGAAAGAGCGGCGATGTCGGCTCGCTCTTCCGCTCGGTCTTGTCATCGAGAGCCAAGGAGCAGCCGGTCAGCCTCAAGGGAAAGATCCTCGATACCAGCGTGATAATCGATGGTCGCATAGTCGATGTCTGCGCCACCGGTTTCTTGAGCGGCGAGATGATCGTTCCCACCTTCGTTCTGCGCGAGCTTCAGACCATC
>JBBIRY010000014.1:0-19032 GCA_037441605.1 Actinomycetota bacterium
GGAAAAGTACATTGAAAGATATAATTCGAAGAGGATACATCTGGGGATAGGTGGAATGACACCGAAGCAAAAATTGGATATATTTTTGAAAGAGAAGTGTTACCAAGTTGCGTGAGGAATACAACTGAAGACTGGAGTCTGGCGACTGCCCTTTGACTGGCGTCTTGGGCCAAAGGCCCATCACGCCATAGGCGGACAGGTCAGCCTCTGGCTGAGGCGGCTGCTTTTCGGCTAGGGACTGCCCTATATCCCCTCTATCTCAATATCGCCCCAAGCGCCCATCTTGTCGCCGATGATAATAAGGACGCCCTCAACCCCGGCTATCCCTTGAGCAAACTTAAGAGCCCCTTCGATATCCTCCGGTCCCAAAACTCTGTTTCCAATGGCAGAGGCGGCCGCATCGGCAAGTAAGGTATCTTTGGAGATGACCAAAACCGCGTCGGCCCGGCCCATGCTGAAACTGTGGCCGACGCTTCCGGCCGAAGTGCAGACGCCAAACGGGGTGCGCTTACCGGCGATCACAACGGCAACCCTTCCGCTTAAAGGAGATTCCCCGGCATAAACCGCGACCCGCCTCTTCTTGCGACTCTTCAAAAAGATATCTCCTCCGTTTTCGACGATGACCTCTTTGGAATCCTTCAAGAGATCACGCCCGACGTATTCGGCAACCGCTCCGGCCACGGCCGCCATCGGGCCGACGCCTACTTTGCGTGAGGCCGAGCACATCTTGACCACGATCTCGGGCGCAATGATGGTTGGAGTAACCGGAGCAAGGGAGGTCTCAAAGATGGGGTTGGCCGAAATATAGCTCTCAAGTTGGCCCCGGTATTTAATGGCCGCCTCAAGTGCTTGGGGATAAAGGTTGCGGTCGGCAGCGATCATAAGATCGCTCTCGTCGACCTGAACCTGAAACTTGACCAGATCTATCCCACCCATCCAGTCGCGGTAGAACCTCTCCTCGTACAATGCATCTCCTCTTTTAACCCGAAAATTTAGCCATCTTAAAAGCAAGATTATGGATTCTAACGGCCGAAAATTAAATGGCGCCCCGCTTATGTGGGGCGCTCTCGCTTTTAAATGCCACGGCTATAATTCCTAAAACTTGATCTTGATGATGCCAAGCGGACAGGCTTTTACGCAAAGACCGCAGAGGATGCAGTTCTCCTTGATGAATCTTAGCTCACGGCTCTCGTCATCAAGCTGCAAGGCGCGCGGCCTACAGACTGCCGTGCAAAAACCGCAGCTTATGCAGTCATCCAAATCGAGTTCGATATCCTTGGCCGCTTCCTGAACTTCGACGCCTTGCTCTTTTAGGTAAGCGACCCCCTTTTCTATGGCCTCGCCTGGCCCCTCCAGCTCCAAAACCATCCGGCCCGTCTCCTCCTCATGGATCTCGGCCCGAAGGATGTTGAGGATGAGATCGAAATCCTTGACCAAACGGTAGGTAATCGGCTGATCTATGCTTTCGGGCGGAAAGGTCAAAACCACCTTCTTCTTAGTCACAACCATCACCCGCCTTCGCCCTGACCTCCAAAGTTAGCAGCTTCTTCTGTTTGGGAAAGGCTTGCACCGGCTCGCTAAGAAGAAATTCGCCCTTTTTGATCCAACCTTTAAGAACTTCGGCTATCTCTTTGGCCCGAGCATAGCTGGAAAGGGGGGCGGTGCTTGCGACCTTATCGCCTATTTTAATCTTGCCGCTCTTCAGCTCCTTATAATTTACCCGCCCAAGATGAGGGCGGCTCCTTCTGGGAACCCCATAGTCATAGATATCGACGTAGATTTCCTCATCGCTTACGGCCAGATGTTCGATCATCTCCTCATCCAAGACCGGAATCGGGATGCCGACGCCCACAAAGAGTGAGATGCCGTAGTTGTGAATCGATGCCGCCTTGATATAGCGGGTGCTCATCTTCTTCATATCCCCGCTCAAAGCGAGACAGGCCGCAGCCGAGGTGGGAACGCCGCTCTTCGTCCTCTCCTTTTCGGTGTTATATTGTGTACCCTCCCACGAGACCAAACCTTGTGTCCCGCCTAAGAAGATCTTACTTCCAATGCCGATGGTACGAAGATAAGGATCGTTCAAGAGGGGGCTGAGTTGGCCCGCGCTGCAGTAGGTAGCATTGGCATGCTTGGGTAGCAATGTGCCCATATAAGTATAGATCGTCTTATCGGAGGAATTGGTGGCCACAAAGTAGTTCTGATAGGCGTTTCTGGGGTTATAGAGATAGGCCTGGTTCACGTCTTTCAAGCTCACGCAGGTTTCGATCTCATCCAAAGGATAGCAGTCGGTTGGAAAACCGATCGCTTTCAATTTTACCTGTTTGCCCGCGATCAAATCCTCGATGACATGGCCGCCGCCGTATTCCATCCCCTTGTCTTCGCTAAGCTCAGTCGCCCCTAAGTAAGCGTCAACCGCCGCCACCCCCGTATAGGCCGGGACGTTGTTCAGCCACACTTTCTTCATCTTGATGGGTGGATCGGAGTGACCGAAGTTGATGAAGGCGCCGCTTGAGCACATGGGACCAAAGGTTGCCGTGGTCACAACGTCGACCATCTTGCAAGCCTCCTTAGCTCCTTTTTCCCGCACGACAGTGATGATCTCTTCAGCCGTGACGACAACCGCTTGTCCGTCCTTGATCTTCTGATTGATCTCATCAAACGTCTTGCTCATAAGCCTCACCTCCAAAGAATGTAATGGTCCGCATTATAGCACCTTAATGGTATCGACAGAAGTCTTCAAAATTCTACTCTTTGAGGACCTCTGTGCGTTATTTACATTCAGTTGCCGGCCGTCAGTCGTCAGCTTCCAGTTTTTATAAAAGCATTTGTTTTTACTGACTACTGGCGTCTGATGTCTGCTTTTTGACTGGCTTCTGGCAACGAGCGACTGGCTGCTGCTCTAATTGCCTTTTGCCAAAACCGGGGCCACCTGTTTCTTTCTGGAAATAACGCCGGGCAAGAAAGCGGCGTTGTCTTTGATCTGAACTCCAAAACGCTTTTCAACCAATTTTTCTTTGCCGACGACCAGAAGCTCGGTTCCAACTTTGACGATATCTGTCACCATCAAGATGACGGTATCGAGCCCCTTATCCTCTAAGGCGCGCTCCATCTCTTTAATAAGATCGCCCTTGCGGCTTAAGACGAGATCGAGATCGGTCGTCTCAACCTGACCGATACCGGCCTTGACGTCGGCCAGGCTAAATACCTTAAAATCGGTCATCAAGATTTGGCTTGCGCTCATATCGGCCACCCCTGATGACTTCGAATACATCCGTATTCCAAACTCCATCGGATCGACTCCGGCAATCTTTCCAAGCTCGGCTATGGCCATTTCGTCCTTCTTTGTTACTGTGGGCGATTTTAAAAGGACGGTATCGGATAGGATAGCGGCAAGCATCAAGGCCGCCATTTTTTTATCGGGCTTTACGCCATGTTTTTTGTACTCTTCATAGACGATGGTCGAAGTTGAACCGACCGGCTCGCTGATGACCAAAATCGGCTCGCTGGTCTGTATGTCGCCCAAGCGGTGGTGATCGATGATCTCGACGATGTTGGCTCCCTCTATCCCATCTACTGACTGGCTCTTTTCGCTGTGATCAACCAAAATAACGCTGCGCCTTGGCGGATTGATCAGATCGGAGCGAGTAACCATTCCGAGCAGCTTGTTATCCTCGTCGACCACAAAGCCCTGGCGATTCTCAGAGGAGAGAAGGTCTTCGGTAATATCAACGATTAACTCATCCATCGACAAGGTAAAGAGGCCGATGTCCATCAACCGCTCAACCGGCCTGCTTAAATTAATAAGACGGGCGGCCGCAAAACTATCCTTGGGTGTCAAAACCAGAAAAACGCCCGCCTTTTCTGCGGCCTTGATGACTTCATCATCGGGTCGATAGCCGCCGGTCACAATGAGGCAAGATATCTTCTTCTCTATCGCCGCAATCTGGGCATTAGCCCTATCTCCTAAGATGACAACATCGCCCGCCTCAATGAAGGTGGCCATGGTTTCGGGCTGCATCGCCCCAATCAGAACGTTGCCCGATACGCCCGCTTCCCTTTTGCCGACGATGATCTCGCCCTCCAAGGTCTCTCTTATCTTGCCCAGAGTAAGACCGGTCTCTTTTATGCTTCTGACTTGTAGTTCCTCTATATAGCGATGGGCTATACCCCGCTCAGTGACGACCCCGAGCAGTTTATCATCTTTGGATATTACCGGCACGCTCCTGATATTTTTGTTGTAGATGATCTCGCCCGCCTCCTTGATCGAGGAAGTGGGACTTACCGTTATTAGATCTTTGGTCATGACATCTTTGACCCGGGTTCTGATGTGATCCAAAAGACGCGGGCTCTCGACGGCCAGTTCTCCCAGTATGAAGGCCGTCTCCTTGCTCAGCTTACCCAGTCTGATCGGCTCGTAGAGATCGCCGCCGAGCTGGTTCTTCAAATTCGCATAGGCGATGGCCGAAGCGATCGAATCGGTATCGGGATTCTTGTGCCCTATCACATAGGTTGACATCTCGTTAACCTCCTAACTTATCTTTTTTAGCGGGGCGTAATCCAAAAGGAGCTTCTTTTCGCCCACCTTCTTGAAGAGAACGGTTACCGCCCTATCCCCTTCCACTTTGACTATCTCGCCCTCGCCGAAGGTCTTATGGGTGACCTGGTCTCCTTTGGCAAACTCTTCGTTTGAAGCCGGAGCCTCTATCGTTATCTCCTGCTCGTTGGCCGCTCCAAAGTAACTTTCCGGTATCTCTTTTATGAAGCGCGAGACGAGATTGTAACTGCTGGAACCCCAAAGCCTTCTCGACCAAGCATGGGTTAGATAGAGACGCTCCATGGCCCGGGTCATCCCGACGTAACAGAGACGCCTCTCTTCCTCTAATTCAGCCTCCTCGGTCAGGGAGCGCGAATGAGGAAAGATCCCCTCCTCCATTCCAGTGATGAAGACATGGGGAAACTCAAGACCCTTGGCGTTATGAAGGGTCATCAGGGTGACCGAATCTGCTCCCTCCTCATAAGAGTCAAGATCGGTAATGAGCGAGATCTGCTCCAAGAATTCGATCAGACCAAAGTCGCTGTAGGCCTCCTCGAACTCCCCTATGGCTGAGGCGAACTCTTGGATATTCTCGATCCGGCCCAAGGATTCGAAGGTATCCTCCTTTTTAAGGGCTTCCAAATAACCGCTCTTATCCAGAATCAGCTCCAAGATCTTCGAGACGGGCTCATCTTTACCGGCCTCAAAGGCGCTTAAGAGCTTTACGAAGGCGGCTATCTTATCCTTGGCAGAAGGAGTCAAGTGGGGGTTTTCGTCAGACCGTCTCAAAGCATCAAAAAAAGAGATTCCACTCTTCAAAGCAAACTTGTCTATGTGACCGACCGAGGTATCGCCGATTCCCCTGGTGGGCATATTGATTATCCTTTTCAAGCTGACCGAATCGGACGTATTCGCAACGACTTTAAGGTAAGCCAAGAGATCCTTTATCTCTTTGCGCTCATAGAAGCGCAAACCTCCGACAACACGGTAGGGAATGCCAAAGCGAAGAAAGGCCTCCTCCAAGACGCGCGATTGGGCGTTGGTCCGGTAGAAGATGGCAAAGTTGCGGTAATTCTCGCCATCGCCCTCTATAACCCGCTCGATTTCACCGGCCACAAAGGCCGCCTCTTCATGCTCATCACCGGCTTGAAAGTGGATTATGGGCTCACCCTCATCCTTGGCCGTCCAGAGGGATTTTGGCTTTCTGCCCTTATTCTTTTCGATAACGTGATTGGATGCCTCTATTATCACCTTGGTTGAGCGGTAGTTCTGCTCTAAGCGAACCACTTTGACGTCTGGATATTCGGTCTCAAATTCCATGATATTTCTGATGTCGGCTCCGCGAAACCGGTAGATGCTTTGATCGGGATCTCCGACCACGCAGATATTTCTATGTTTTTTGGCAAGTAGGCTGACCAGACGATACTGAGCATGGTTGGTATCCTGATACTCATCGACCAAAATATATCTGAATTCGTCCTGGTAGAAATCTAGCACATCAGGACAGAGGTTGAAGAGATCAACGACGGAGGATATCAAATCATCAAAGTCAAGGGCGTTATTCTCAGCTGTCTTCCTCTGATAGAGGCGGTAGACCTCGGCCACAACTCTGTCGAAGTAGGTGACGGCCGAGGAGGCAAAGCTGTCCATATCGATAAGCTCGTTCTTGGCCGCCGATATCCGCACCTTGACTGCTTGGGGGGAGAACCTTTTAGGGTCGTAACCGAGCTCCTTTAGGCATTGGTTTATAAGACGGACGCGATCATCGTCGTCGTAGATGGTGAAATTCCTAGCTATCCCGATCTTGTCGGCATTGCGACGCAGGATCTTGGCACAAGTCGCATGGAAGGTGCCGATCCACATCCCGTAGGCGGCCTTACCAATGAGCTGTCTTGTCCGCTCCTTCATCTCGCCGGCTGCCTTGTTGGTGAAGGTTATGGCCAAGATATTTTTAGGATCGATGCCGAGCTCGCTTATGAGATAAGCGACCCGATAGGTGAGGACGCGGGTCTTGCCGCTTCCGGCACCGGCCAAGACTATAAGCGGCCCTTCGGTTGCAAGGACCGCCTCTTTCTGCTTCTCGTTTAGTTCATCAGTAAGATTCATGGGTTAAATTATAGCTCAAAAGTGGGCGCAAAGAAGGAGATCTTGACTGACCGCTTTTTTAGCGTAAATAACCGGCATCTATATCGCATCGCTTGTTTGGTATAAGACAGTGTCGGATACCGCCACCGGACCGCCGAAAATAATTCCTTTGGCTTTCTCCCCCTTGAAGCCGGTAATAAAGGCCTTTGTCTCGGGCGAACCGTCAAGATTTAGAGGTTGAGTTAAGACTATGACCAAGCCGGTCCGTGCCCCATGGGCTCCACCTGTCAGAGCGTCTGGGAAATTCTCGCCAGTTGCTATCAGGATAGTGCTGTTGGCAAGACCGAAGTTGTGCTTAGAGAACTTCGCAATCTCGGTTGCCGTCCCATAACGGGTAACCCCGGCCAATCGAAAGGCAGCAGGTAGGGATGCTTTTACCGACTCGGATATGACGTCATTTCCTCCGACGACGATCGTCCTTTGAATATTGAGACTCAAGAGAGCCTGCTTGGTTGCGGTGGGAACGTAATCTTTGGTTACCAACAGGATGGGAAAATGCTTATAACCCGCAAGTGACGAGGCAGCGAGGGCATCAGGGAAATTTTCGCCGGTTGCGATGATGGCCGTATCAACCATACCCCTCTTCTCTTTGACTTTTTGAGCGATCAGCTTTGCGGTCTCGTATCTATCTATCCCGCCCACCCTAACCACATTATCGGCGCCGGTTTGGGCAATTATCTGATTCTTGACCGTTTCCGAAACGGCTCCGGTTTCGCCTAAGATGAAACAGTTGGTCGCACCAAGCCTGTTTATTTCGTCTCGAGTGAAATAATTAAGCCCTTGGGATTCGGTAAGCAGGATCGGGCAATCATAAACACCGGCCAAAGCGGATCCGGCCAAAGCATCCGGAAAATTTTCGCCCGTAGCCACAACCACATTCTTGGAATAGACCGGCGTCGACTGAATGCCGATGAGTGATTTGATAAATCCCAAAAACGACTGACCGCTAAGCGGCATCGACCATCCATGCTTACTGATGGCAACGGCGGTTTGATATCGATCGAGGCCGAATATGCGGATGACGTTTTCGGTGTAGGGTAAGACACCACCTCCGCCTCCTCCTTCTCCTCCTCCGCCGCCACCGGGCCGACGGATAACGTTGAAACGGATGACTTGGCCGAGCAAGCTCATCCGCTCACTCATCGAAGGATCATTTTGAAATGAAAAATTCCTATTTAAACTCAATGAATTGAAGGTGGGAGCAAGAAGGAGAAGAAGCATGATCACCAAAAGGATGGCCAAAAATTTTGCGGCTAGATCGCTCCTTGAAAATCGTGGATTGCCGATTTTTGGATAACATTTGAATCGTTTTTTTGGGTTATAGCCATTCCTTTTAACACTTTTAAACATCATACGACTTCACCCATACAAATTAAAGTATTCGGAAATCAACAAGATTCAACCGGATCAGACTACTTTAGGTCAGTGTTTAATCAGTTACATATTAAGTCCATCCGATAGCCCTATTTTTGATTTATTATCATCCATATCTTACGCGAATGACTAAAAGTGATAAAACTGATTCATTCTATGGTTTACTTATTAAATTATAACCTAAAATGGACAAAACAAAGAGTACATTCTCGATATCCCTTGCCGCTACCAATTACGCTTATTAAAGAATAGTATTTATCCAATCGTTAAGGGAGGTGAGGGTTTTGGCGCATAAAAATCGTAAGGGGCGGGTCATAAGACCCGCCCCTTACGATTTGATAGATCACGTTGTTTTACGACTTAGAGCGGTTGCTCCTTGTTGTAGCCAACAGCCAAGCTGGTGTTGACGTGAACGACGCCCTTGTTGAGATTCTTCAAGGGATAGTCATCGGTGATCATGGGTAGAGCATCGGCATCAGCTTGTTTGGCGATGATCGAGCCAGCCGGAACATAACGGCCGTCAGGAACCTTTACACCACCAAGAAGCTTGGCGCCCGGCTCAACTACGCAGTTGTTGCCCAATTCAGCTTTGAAGATCAAGGCTTGCATGGCGATGAAGCTGTCGTTACCAACCTTAGCGGGTCCGTGGACCTGAGATTGGTGAGCCATGGAAGTCCTCTCGCCGATGTAGACCGAATAAGCTTTACCGTCCGGTCCGGTTACACGGTTAGCGGTCGGTTGGCCGTTTGACTCGGTCTCCAGGCCGTGAACGATACAACCATCCTGCACGTTGGAATCATCACCAATGTGAATGGGGTTACCCTCATCAGCACGGACGATACCGGTGACAAGAACCCTCTTGCCCAAGGTGACAGCGCCGATGGCGGCACCGATCGGATGGACGTATGCGTTCTCGCCAAGAACAGGGGCAGCAGCTACCGGGTTGAAGTCGGTTACTACGCTCTTTCCTATCATATTATCTAGCACCTCCTTTCATCTTCAAATCCATTGTAAGCACTTAACGAAAATTACTTTAGAGGTATGTTCACCATCATCTTCTGAACTATACCGGTCAAAGCGATGACAACGCCTGGAATCATGAGAGCTATCATTGGACCCATGCCAGCGATAACGCCAACCGCGAGGAATGCTCCAAGCGGGAATCCGATCCAACGAAGCATCCAGAAGACGACCATGTTCATGTTGCCGGTAACGAGATTGATACCGATATCGGTAGCGGGACCGGTTAAGTGAGTCGTCCGGTTGATGTTGGTAAGGCTGGTAGCTGCGTTCATGCCACCCATAGCCATGGGAAGCAAGATACCGGTCATAAGCCTTAAGGTTGGAGCGGCTCCGGTAAAAGCCTTGACGGCTTCACCACCGGGAGACGAGGCTCCAAAGAGAACGGCCGTTACGATAACCGTAATACCGGCAAAGAGAAGACCGCCGGTAAGACCGGAAGCCTTGGTGATCTTAGCTGAAATTCCCGCTCCGATGATGAATGAGACGACTACGATAATGATGAACATAGCTTCACCGGTGCCACCGGGGGTTGCAAACTTCTCGCCAAGAACGGAAGCACGTCCGGTCATGAAGGAAGCCCTCTGATTGAGGAAGAGTTTAAAGCCAACCAGATCTATCCAGCCTGCCATAGCGACCAAGATGAAACCGACAACGTTGACTGCGTTGACAACCTCTACTTTGTTCTCTGCCATATATTTCACCTCCCTTCAATTTTTTAGTACCACTTACTAGCTTGTAGTAAGATAATGCCGCCTTAAAAGTTTCCGTACCTCTACCGCGGGTATGTACCTGTTCTAAAATTAAAGATTGGCCTAAGTGCAGTGAATTGAACCGTAAGTGCTTCTTGAGAGCTTTCGCCAATAGTTAATCATTCGCTGCTCGAAAAATCAATACCGTTTGTGCAATTTATCTTAAACAATATATTAAGTTTTCAAACAAGCGATTCACCGCAAAGATGAGTGCTTTATTCGTCCTTTTCCCCATAAATCTTTTTAATGACGCTCATATGAAATCTCAAGAGTCCGTAAATATAAAGTATCAGGCCCGCGCCTAACATGAGGCCAAAAAAACAACCTTGTGGCAAAGGCGTACTCGTCGCCAACTAGGTTCGGAACTCCAAAGAAAGCTCCAGCCAAAAATGCCAGGGCTCCAATTGTTATTAAGATAGCTCCGGTGATTACTTTTGTCTTATCGCTCATGGGGTAGATTTAAATCCTCATTGGTAATAATTTGACAGAGAGGGGGAAAATCCTTCTTTAAAAGGAGAAGAAAAATTGAGTGAAATTTCAATCTTTAAAGCCAAGCTGAAAACCAATCTACGGCTTCGGTTATCATCTCGCTCTTAAGTTCGTGGTGGACTCCGCTGTAGAGATGAATTTTGAGCCGTTCGGGGCATTCATCATATAAGGGACTGAGACTTTCGTACAGCTCCATCGAATACCTCTTGGGAGTCTTCTCATCCATGTCGCCGTTAATGATGAGGAGCGGCCCCGGAGCGAAGCTTTCAACCATGGCCCTTGGATCGAGGCGAGCGATAAAATCCTCTCTTTGGGCGGTCTCTTTTTTAAACTTAAAGATCGCCTCTTTTGCGTCTTCAATCTTCATCGCCTCATCGATCTGATCTTGCCATTTGGATAGATAAGACGGTGAGGCGGCTATGGCGACTGCCGCCTTAACCCTTTCCGAGTGGGTGATGACATGATAGGCGGCAAAACCTCCCATCGAATAGCCTAGTAGACCAAGGCGGGATAGGTCGAGTCTTGGATCGCCTTCAAGAGCGCGGACAAGTGAAGAAAAGTCGGCCGATATACCCTCTATCACTTGAAACATCATGAAGATTCCATCTAGCTTACTTGCGCCGGGATAGATGTACCAATTCTTGTCGCTCCAAACATCGACTATGCGGCCATCGAAACGCTCCCCGTGCAAGGGGGCATCAAAGGAGACCATGGCCATGTTCTTCGAAGAGAGGGCATAGCCCAGACTTAAACCCTGGTTTTTGTCCGAAGTGAAGCTATGAAGGAAGAAGACCGTGGCGAGGTTTTCCGCCCCTTGCCCCGCCATTATGATGACGGGGACATCGCCTATCTTTAGGCTTTCAATTACTATCTTATTCAAAAGCGCCCCTTGAGGTCTAAGTCAAATCTGCCCGCTTTTCAGTTGACCAGTTTCGTTCCAACCGAGGCCCTGGCCGCCTTGGCCGGATGGTAGTGGATGCTTATATACCTTAAGAACTCAATCTTGGTGTAGAGAAGACGTTCTACTTTTGAGGCTATCCGATCCCCTTCGGCCACGCTTATCCCGCCGTCCACTCCGATGGTTAGGTTCATTATTATGTAAGGCCCAAAGCGATGAGCAAGGAGACGCTCAATATCTTCTACCTCGTCTATGTCGACAAGAATCTCGATCACTCGCTCTTTAAGCTCATTGCTGGGAACCGAATCCATCAGGTCGGCAGATGACTCCCTTAAAATCTCAATTCCGGTCCGAAGGATAACCAGAGCAACGATCGCTCCGGCCAGAGGGTCGACGAAGGGGTAGCCCAGCCTTCCTAAGACAATTCCGATCGTGGCCGCGCTAGAGGAAAAGATGTCGTTTCTGTGGTCATAGGCCAAGGCCATGACGGCCGTGTTTTTTGTCTCCTCGCCAAGCTTTCTCGTAAATATGGTCAACACTATCTTAAGAAAGACGGTAAAGAGCGCGGCCCAGAGAGTATATGGCGAGATGGCGGAGGCGTTGTTGCCTACAAATAAAAGGAGGTAGGCCGCATTGATCGAATCCCAAAAGATGGCAACCGCCGTCGTGACCACGAAGGAGCCGACGATCAGGGCGGCTATACTCTCCATCTGGCTATGACCCAAAGGGTGATTGTCATCGGGTGGTTTTCTGGAAAGACGCATGAAGATGGCGACCACCACATAATAGGCCACGTCCGAAGTGGAGTTGATACCATCAGCAAGGAGAGCTGCGCTGTTTCCGATTATTCCGATCGACGTCTTTAAGGCGGCCAGTAAAATGTTGCAGCCCAAGCCCACCTTGACCGCAAGGGAGCTGCGCCTATCTCTTCTTTCAATGTTCATAATATAAAACCTCTTTTAATAGGATTTTCCGGCTAAAAGGTTTACAAATCCAATCATCGACCAAAAGCAGGCGAAAGCCTCGCATCAATCTTGGACCTCAAAGAGCTGTTTTCTTTCATCGCTGGCATCTTCCTCTTTGATATTCGTGGATGCAGCCAACTCAACCTTGTTCTCAAGACCGCCTAACTTCTTTTCGGCCTCATCATATTTGCCCTTGGCGTTTGAGATGTGCCTTCCTAAGATCTCGAAATCATCTTTAAATCGAAGGATATCTCCCTTCAGCCGGCTTAAATTGACCATGATTTCGCGCGCGCTTCGCTCGATCTCAAAACCTCTAAGGCCGACTAAGATCGATTGAAGATAGAGGTAGAATGTGTTGGGCGATACCGGGATGACCCGCCTCTCCCTGGCATAGTCGCAAGTTTCACCAAAAGAGGAGACGACTTCATAATAGACGTTTTCGGCCGGGATATACATCAAGGCAAAATCGGATGTTCCCTCATCCGGCAGAATATATTTGCCGGCAATATCGTCGATATGTTTCTTGACGTCCTTGGCAAATGATTTGCGCGCCAAAGCCCTCTTCTCTTCTATCTCGCTCTCGATAATCCGTTTGAAGTTTTCAAGCGGAAACTTGGAATCTATCGGCACCATCATCTCGCCCACATTGACTATGGCATCGACCTTATCCCCGCTCTTAAAGGGATAGCCCACTCTGAAATGCTTAGCCGGAATCACTTGGGAGAGGATTTCTTCGAGAAAAGCCTCCCCCATGCCACCGCGAAACTTTGGCGCCCGAAGAAGCTGATTAAGTTTAGAGATATCCTTTCCGACCTCCATGACGTTCTTGGTCGATTCATCGAGTTGGCCAAGTCTCCTGTGTACATCCGTCAAGGTCCCATCGAACCTCTCATTTATCGATTTCTGCGAATCGTTCATGGCCTTAACGATTGAGTTCAGTCTCTCATCCAAGCGGTTGCTGCTCTCGCTCAAGCTCTCACGAAGCTGTTTTTGAAGATCGAAGACTTGATTTTGGATTATGAGAGCATCGAGAGAGGAGTCTTTCTTACGAATAAGAATGAACCCGAGAAGAGCTACGATGAATATTGCGGCCACAATCAAAAGGATGTTTGTATATTGTTCCAAGCAACGGCTCCTTTTGTTTAACGGAGGAAGATTATAAGATTATAACCTTTGGCCTCGCCCGATATAAACATCTCTTCGATCAACCTTGAGCCCTCTCACCTAAAAGCCTTAGGTGCTCTTCGAGGATTAAAAGGTTCATCACATCTTCTTTGTTATATTTGAGCAGTACCTCTAGAGAATTTTGGTCACCCTCATTCTCATAGCGAGCCCAAAGTTTTACCGCATCCAGGCCGCTTAAACCGGCAAGATCGCGGTGGATGCCAAGGGTCTCTTCGACCCTCTTTAAGCCTCCGTATAGATTATGCCGCCAGCAGCCATGCATAAGATCGGCCTGCTGAAAGCGGGAAGCAAGTTTGAGCTTGAGTTCTTTTTCTATGACGGGAATATCGAAACGAAGACCGTTGTAGGTGACCATTGTCTGGGTTCCATCCAGAAAATCGAGCAATTCATCAGGATAGATGTCGGGCCGAATAAGCTGGGTAAATCCCAGGCTTGGTCGATAGATTCCGATCACCGTAAGCCTGCCGCTAAAAGAGGTTTCAATATCCAGATAGGCCTTCAAACTCTGCCTCCATGACAAGACGAAATGGACTATTTTATAATCTGACAAAAATATGATATTCTAGATTTTATGAGAATTCCAAAACTTACACCATATGTCTCAACTATCCTATTGATCCTGCCTCTTTTTATTCTCTTGCCCGCCAATCCTGCCCAAGCCGATGAGGCTGCTGTGAGGCGCCTCTTTGGCAATAGGTTCTTTGCCCAAGAAATGGTCGAGATCATCGACGTACCGATCGAGAAAGAGGCCACTCCAGCCCCAATTTCGGATACCTTGATCATGCGCATCGAGATAAAGAATGTGCGGCAAAAGTCGGGTCATACAATCTCCGCCTATAACCGATACGGCGAGCTTCTCTTCGAAAGCCCCTGCTCAGCAGGGAAAGGAAGGACGACCCCGATCGGCACTTTCAAGTTCATCAAACAGAAACCTAAGCTCTATAGCTTCAATCTGCAATTATATGCCAACTGGCCGAGTTATTTTGGAAAACACTTGGCCATTCACGGTTGGCCTGTGGTTATCAAGACGGGTAAATCCTATCAAGCCAATAGGTTGGGCGGTCCGGCCAGCATCGGCTGCATCAGGGTTCCGGATGAGTTTGCCAAAAAGATCTACGATAACATCAGCTTTGAGTCGACCAAGCTCATCATCTCGGCTTAAATCCCCTTAAACTACCTCTTTGCCCAGGGCTTTGGCTATCGGTTTGAGCTCCTCTATGAGATTAATCAGTTCGGCTGGAGTGAGCGATTGAGCGCCGTCGCAGAGGGCTTTTTTGGGATTGGGATGGACCTCAACCATTATCCCGTCGGCTCCGGCCGCAACCGCCGCCCGGCTCATCGGGATGACCATATCGGCATGACCGGTCGAATGGCAGGTATCAACGATTATCGGATGAGCGCTGAGTTTCTTTATTATGGGAACCGCATTCAGATCAAGGGTAAAGCGAGTGGCCGTCTCGAAGGTGCGGATGCCCCGCTCGCACAGGATGACATTGGGATTTCCGGCCGAGGTGATATATTCGGAGGCGAGCATCCACTCTTCGATGGTGGAGGCAAAACCCCTTTTAAGCAAGACCATCTTATGGCTTTCCGCCGTCACTTTGCCTATCTTCTTGAGTAGCGCGTAGTTGTCCATGTTTCGCGCCCCAACTTGCAGCACATCGACGTGCTCGGCAACGAAGGCAGCTTGCTCGGGGTCGACTATTTCGGTCACCGTCTTAAGTCCAAATTTTTTACCGGCTTCCGATATGTATTTTAATCCTTCCTCTTCGAGGCCCTGAAAGCTATAAGGTGAGGTTCTGGGCTTGTAGGCGCCGCCGCGCAAGAACTTGACGCCGGCTTTGCTTACCGCTTCGGCCACCTCCATGAGCTGCTCGCGGCTCTCTATGGCGCAAGGGCCGGCGATGATTACGACCCGCTCTTTGGCGAAGGTCTCCATCTAACTCTCCAAGTCCTTCATGCAGTGAAGGATTGCCTCGTAAATGCCGCGAAAAGCATCATCGTAGAGCGGCCCTTTATTTTTGGCCGAGATCTTTTCAAAGATCTCCTCTTCTCTTTTTGGGTCGAAGATGGGCAGCTCGCCCTGGGCTTTGAGGTCTCTTATCTTTAAGACCACCTTCGCCCGCTCGTTTAGGCTTTCGATGAGCTTCTCATCGATTCGATCGATCATTCCCCTTAAATTTTCTATCTCTTTAACGATTTCCGACATAAAACCCCCTGTTTAGTCACCAGCCGCCAGGTGCCAGACGCCAGTCTTAAAGCTTTACTGGAGACTGGAAGCCGGGAACTGGCCGCTACTTTATTCCCACTCTATCGTACTCGGTGGTTTTGAGCTTATATCATATACCACACGGTTGACTCCGGCCACCTCGTTGATTATCCGGCTGCTCAGTCTCTCCAAAACTTCGTAAGGAAGACGAACCCAGTCGGCCGTCATGGCGTCATCCGACTGGACGGCCCGAATTGCTATGGCATCTGAGTAAGTCCTCTCATCCCCCATCACTCCCACGCTCTTTACGGCCGGCAAAACGGCAAAGGACTGCCAAATGCTCCGGTAGAGGTTGGCCCTTTTTATCTCTTCTAAGACGATGGCATCGGCTTGCCTTAAAAGCTCAAGCCGCTCGAAGGTAACCTCACCGATTATCCTTATGGCTAGGCCCGGCCCCGGGAAGGGCTGGCGCCAGACTATCTCCTCGGGCAGGCCGAGTTCCTCGCCAATAGCTCTAACCTCGTCTTTGAAGAGAAGGCGCAAGGGTTCTATTAGCTTAAATTCCATGTCTAGCGGAAGACCGCCCACATTGTGATGGGTCTTTATTTTGGCCGCATCCTTGGTGCCGCTCTCGATGATATCGGGGTATAATGTGCCCTGGACCAAAAAATCGACTTCGGTTTTGGCCTTAGCAAACTCCTCGAAGACCCTGATGAACTCCTCGCCGATGGTGATGCGCTTCTTTTCGGGATCGACCACCCCTTTGAGCTTTTTTAAAAAGCGTTCGCTCGCATCTATTTTGACCAGATCTATCTTAAAATTCTTCTTGAATACCTCTTCAACTTGGTCAGCCTCGCCGCTTCTAAGCAGACCGTGATCGACAAAGACGCAAGTTAATTGATCACCGACGGCCTTGTGGACCAAAACGGCCGCAACCGAGCTATCGACCCCGCCCGAAAGACCGCAGATTATCTTGGCATCCCCAACCCTCTCTTTGATCTCGGCTATCGAGCGTTCGATGATCGAGACGCGGGTCCAAGTAGGCGTGCATGAGGCTGCGTTAAAAAGGAAGTTCTTTAAGATTTCATTGCCATAGGCGGTATGGTTTACTTCTGGGTGGAACTGGACGCCAAAGAGCATTCTCTCAGTATTTTCCATGGCGGCTATCTCGGTCGATTCGGTCGAAGCGGTGGTCACAAAGTCATCCGGCATGCGCTTAACCGAATCGCGGTGACTCATCCAGACATCTTGCTTTGCGGGGAGTTCCTTGAAGGTTGCGCTCTCGCCTCTCACTTTAAGCTTGGTTTTACCGTACTCACTCTTCTTGGTCTCGGCCACCTCGCCGCCGAGCATATCGGCCATGAGCTGCATACCGTAGCAGATGCCAAGGATGGGCAGACCGAGTTCGAATATCTTGGGATCGCATTTGGGAGCCCCATCCACATGGACGCTGGCCGGACCGCCGGAAAGGATAAGGGCGGTTGGAGCAAGCTTTTTTATTTCACTTGCACCGGTATTAAAGGGTATTATCTCGGAATAGACCTTGCATTCGCGCACGCGCCTGGCTATAAGGCGGCTGTATTGACCGCCGAAATCTACGACCAATACTTTTTGAATTTCACTCGGTTCCATAGTTTAAATCTCCAAATATTATTTAATGAAGGCGGCCGCTAGCAGCTTTAAGAAGAGGTTTTAACACATCCCAACGCCTTGGGATTTCTGCAGGACTTTGCCCTCGGTCTTCAGGGCCGGGGCAATCATTATCTCGGCCTTCTGGAAGGCCTTTATGTTCTCATAGCCGCAGGTGGCCATGGAGGTTTTGAGCGCTCCAAAGAGGTTCAAGGTGCCATCGTTCTCGTGGGCCGGCCCGAGCAGTATCTCCTTTAAGCTACCGGCGATATCAGTCTTAACACGGGCGCCCCTGGGAAGTTCGGGATGAAAGGTCGCCATGCCCCAATGATAGCCGCGTCCGGGCGCTTCTTTGGCTTTAGCCAAGGGTGAGCCGATCATAACCAGATCCGCTCCGCAGGCGATGGCCTTGGCGATGTCGCCGCCGGTCCTCATGCCGCCGTCGGCAATGACGGCCACATATTCGCCCGTCTCGTCCAAGTGCTTCATTCTGGCCGCAATCGAGTCGGCGATGGCGGTCGCTTGAGGAACGCCTAAGCCCAAAACCTGGCGGGTAGTGCAGGCCGCGCCCGGCCCGACCCCAACCAAAACCCCAACCGCGCCCGTCCTCATGAGGTGCAGGGCCGAGGCATAAGAGCAGCAGCCGCCGACGACGACCGGAATGGGAAGAGACTTTATGAAAGCGCCAAGATCGAGTGGCTCGGCCGTGCTGCTGACATGATCGGCGCTGATGACGGTGCCTTGAATGACCAAAAGATCGAGTCCTCCGTCCAGAGCCGCCTGATAGTAAGCCATAACCCTTTGGGGAGTCAGCGAGGCTGCAGCCAGCACCCCGCCCGCCTTGATCTCTTTGATCCTTTTGGTGATGAGCTCGGGCTTAACCGGCTCTTTGTATATCTCTTGCATCTTGGCGGTCGCCTCGCCCTTTTCAAAGGAGGCGATCTCATCCAATACTTTTGCGGGATCTTCGAACTTGGTCTGAACGCCTTCTAGGTTCAAGACGGCCAGGCCACCGAGACCGCCCATCTCTATGGCGAATCTGGGATCTACCACCCCATCCATGGCCGAGGCTAAGACCGGAAGCTTCAAGTCGAAATTTCCAAGCTTGCCGCTGATATCGACATCCTGAGGGTCCCTCGTCCTCCTGCTTGGAACTATAGCGATATCATCAAAGCCGTAAGCTCTCCTGCCCGACTTGCCCTTGCCGATCTCAACTTCCATAAATCATTCGCCTCCCGATTGGTAGATTAATTATAAAATAACCCAGACTTACTCAACCAAAAAATCGGTCGAATAACTGGGTTATACCATCTTAAGATTTCCTTCCCACCCCGTAAAATTAACTAATCTTAACGTGGTAAAAGTGAGATGTCAACTTGGGAATTTCATCGGGAACAAAAATAACCCCGCTTTTCAGCGGGGTTATTTTTGTTTTTAAGCTATCTAGCTAACTCTAACTTACATCATTCCGCCCATGCCGCCGCCCATTCCCATCGGAGGCATCTTATTCTCCTCGGGCTTATCGGCGATGGCAACCTCGGTGGTTAAGAACATGGCCGCAACGGAAGCCGCGTTTTGCAGCGCAGAGCGGGTAACCTTAGCCGGATCGATGATACCGGCATCCACCATGTCGATATACTCGAAGGTGGCCGCATTTAGACCTTGGCCTTTCTTGAGCGTCTTTATCTTCTCGACCACAACCGAACCTTCAAGGCCGGCATTGCTCGCAATCTGACGAAGCGGCTCTTCCAAAGCGCGCTCTACGATCTCGACGCCGGTCTTCTCATCGCCTGCAACTTTGGCCTTATCGATGGCCTCGATGCAGTTGACTA
>JBBIRY010000015.1:0-18413 GCA_037441605.1 Actinomycetota bacterium
CGTTGAAGAGGATGAGGCTGGCATCGGTGGTGGCAATGCCACGGGCACAACCTATCTCGCAGTGGCCGCAGCGGACGCAGCCGATGGCAACGATCAGCGCCGTGCCGATGACCACTCCGTCGGCTCCAAGGGCTATCGCCTTGGCTATATCGTAGGGCGTCCTGATTCCGCCGCTCGCAATCAAGGTGACGTCATCCCTGGCCCCCTCTTCGGTGAGAAACTTATGGACCTTGGGAATGCCATACTCTATCGGCATGGCGATATTCTTCTTGGCTATCTCTGGGGCCGCCCCCGTCCCGCCGTAGCCGCCGTCCAAGTGGACGATGTTCGCCCCGGCGTAGTAACTGCCCAGAGCGACCATGTCGACATCGGCCGGAGTGGAGACCTTGACCGAGACCAAGGCGCTTGGGTTTATATGTTTGATCCAATCGACGTGCTTGCGATGATCCTCGATTGAATAGACGCTATGGAAGGGAAAGGGCGAAAAGAGGTTGGTCCCCTTGTTCACCTCACGCATCCTAGCCACATCATCGGTGACCTTGCTGCCTAAAAGGTGGCCGCCCAGGCCCGGCTTGGCCCCTTGCGCATATTTGAACTCGATAATCCTTGAGCGTTTGATCGTCTCCTCGCGCACCCCGAAGAGGCCTGTCGCCACCTGAGTTATGACGTTATCCTTGTAGGGATAGAGAACATCGGGATAGCCGCCCTCTCCGGTGCAGGTGAAGGTATCTTTGGCCGCTGCCGCCATGGCCATCGACAGGATGGTGGCCAGACTCACCGAACCGAAAGACATGCCGCCGCAATAGAAGGGCACCCCTATCTTGACTCTGGGGCCGTCTGCCCGCCTGTTGAGTTCGACCGAGATATCGATCCCTTCGAGCTCCGATTCTTCAGGCTCATCTTTGATATAGTTCAGACTCATCTTGTCGAAGCCGCCGCCGCTATTTCCGATCTCTTTTTCCATGTCTATGGTCGGAGGTTTTCCGGTTTCGGCCCGCTCCCAACCAGTCATCAATAGATCGGCCGTCCAACGGTAGTCGCCGAGCGTTTCGATCATCGGGTTGACCCCTTTTGAGAGCGCCCCTTTGGAGCAGGTCTCAACGCAGATGTTACAGAGCTTGCCTTTGCAGAGATACTCGTAAGGCGAAGCCACCTTGGAGTAGCCGTCGCGCCTTTCGTGGACGCCGCTTGGGCAGACCGTCACGCACATGCCGCAGTTTATGCAGCTTGCATCCCTGGACAACCTATGTCTTGAGATCTCGTTCTTTCGAAGCGAAGGGGTTCTTTTGACATCCATCTAACCCTCGCCTCCCCTCTTGGCCCTAGAGAATACGTGTCCGAAGATATCCCTCTCCAAATCCTCAAACCTCATCGAGCGGCCTATCTCTCCCCTGAGCCTTCTTATCTCACGGATGCCCATCGCTCCCATAACCTCTAAGAGTTGATCGTGAAAGGCTCCGATTAGATTAACTATCCTCTGGACGCCCCAGTTCCTGCTTATTTTGGAGATGTTATGGGGGCAATCGACCCCACCAACACAGATATCGCAAGTCCTGCACTCCAGGGCGATCCTCAAAGCCCGGTCCAAGACGACCCCGTCGGCCCCGAGTATCACCGCTTTGGGGATATGTTCGGCCATAGTGATTCCACCGCTCGCCAAAATGCTGACCTCGTCTCTGATCTTCTTCTCAACGAGATCGAGGTGAACGGCCCGGATGCCATCCTTCAAATGGATTGGTTCGCCAAGAAGATCGCCTTGGGCACTGTCGCTTGCCCGAAGGTGGATGATATCGGCCCCGGCCAAGATAGCCCGGTAAGCCTGATCGACAAAGTCATTCTTCATGGGCAGCCTAACCGAGATGACGGCCGCCACGTTTATCCTTTTTATTCTCGCTATATCGCGATCAAAATCGCTTAAAGCCTCTAACTCGATGAGTTTTGCCCCCTCCAGAAGGGGTTCGCTCTTTGAGATGGTATCGGGACTGACCCTTGGCGCTGCGACGTCCTGATATTTTTCTAACCGCTTGGGGTAATCCTCAGCCGGAACGAAGGCTAAAGTCTGAAGGGCGGCCGCAGCCGAGAGCATAATATCTTGCACCTTGTCTCCGATATCAGTAGTCGGATAGCCGTCCAGAATGACCGAAACCGGAAGGTTGATCACGGGTGGGGTCTTGGTCGTTATGTTGCCGAGGGAGTCGAAGGTGAGCCGCCCCGGCTTTCGGCCAAGATCGATGGCGGTGCTTATATATTCGCGGCCATGGATGCCGTCTCTTGTGGGCCTGACTATCTCGCTCATGTCCGTCCAGATAGAATCGAAACCCGGTCCGGTGAACGGGCCCCGGTAGCCGGCTCCCCTCACGGGTACCTTGCCGTTTTCGGCTTGGGTCCAGAGCCAGACGACTTGCTCGCTCTTGAGGTAGTCATCACCAAGCGCCTTATATTCCGGGTTGATCACCAAACGAAGCGCCCCGGCCGGACAACCTTGAACGCAACGGAAGCAGTTTTTGCAGAGATGGCTCTTGGTCTCGGCCATCAGCCTGGGATCGCTCGCTCGCCGCTCATGAACGCCAAAGGAGCATTCCCTTATGCAGCGGCCGCAATTGACGCATTTATCATCGCGCACCACTTTGAACTTACCGATGCCGGCCAAACGGTTTTTGGCCTCTCTTACCTCTATGTGATATTTGACGCTCATGACGGTCTCCTTAAGAACGGTTGATCCAGTATCTCTTCATATTCTTTGCTGGCTTCCACTGAGGCGACAAATTCTTCAAGAGCCTCCTTGGGCCAGCCGTAGATGCTTTTTAAGCGCTCCTCCAGCTCGTCCCAGACTTCGGTCAAATGGAGCTCATTCTGGCAGATCTTCTCGCAGGCCTTGCAATGCATGCATAAGAATACCCTCTCAGCTTGATCTTGGCCGATCTTCTCTTTGGCCATCAACCGCCTGACCAGCTCAAGCTTAGACCGTGCGGTCACCCTCTCGTCCCTTGTGGCAAGATAGGCCGGGCAGACCTTGACGCAGCTGCCGCAGCGGCTGCAGATGAGGGCCGCCCTCTCCATCCCGCTCATTTCAGAGAGGCCGCTTCCCCGTTTTGCTTTGGAAGCTTTGGCCAGTAAACCAACTAGCGGTGAGAAGGCGATGAGAAGGTCCATGCCGCCGCCAAAAAAGACCCGGCTAAAGAGAACTCGGGAAAGGAGAAGACCCTTCTTCTTGGAGTCGAGCCACTTGGCCGGATTGAGGGTCGATTTGGGGTCGGTCTCCTTCTTGAAGCTCAAGTATTCCTTAAGCTCTTTCTCGCCATACTTCTCTGGAGCAAAGGCGCTGTTCCAGATGCCAAGGCCGTAGGGACGCCCGCCCATATTGAGCCCGAGCTTTCCGATCATGCCCGATAGAGCCATGTGAAAGAGGTATCTTAGCTTCTCCTTCTCGCCGGAGAGAAAGAAGCTCATCAAGACGATCTCGCCCGGGCCGGACATGTGCCCCTCAAAGGAGACCCTTGTCCCGAAGCTCTTTCCAATGCGCTTGACCCGCTCGACCAGGGCGGCCGAATTTGAAACGGGCATATAGGACTCTCCGGCCAAAATCTTTGGACCGAGCCTCTTTATCATCATGGTGAAGAGACGCTCGTGCCAGAGGTACCTCGCCTTGAATTCGTCGGTCAAGGTGGCGTCGTTTTCGAGGGCGAGCATCCTTTCCTTCTCGCCTTCACTTAAGGCCAGATCGAAATGGATCAAGACGGAAGGCTTCTCGGCAACGATCGACTCGCCGCGCGTCCGGTTGGTCTGGGCGATATAATCGCCGTCTATGTAGCCGATATGGGTCGGCTTGGCCCCAGAATTTGAGACCTTATTTATGAAGTCAAAGGTGCTTTTCAGTGATTCGAATTGAAAGAGATAAGGAAATGATCCGGCCGGTCTTTCTCTTGCGCTAAGGAGGACTTCGACGATGAGACCGATCTGGCCTTCGGTCTCGAAGAAATACTTGAAATCATGATCGGCGGGAGAGAGCCGCCTTAATTGGCCGTCCCCGGTTACGACGACGATCTCCAAGACATGGTTCTTAACCGGCCCGAAAGCAAAGCTGTTTATGCCGATGCCGCCGGTGGCCAGCCAGCCCCCAACAGTTGTGAATTTGCTCGATGAATAGGTCTTCAAGGTAAGCCCGTGAGCAGAGAGATGATCGTCGATATCTGTCCACCTCGCCCCGGCCTGCACCCTGACCGCCCGTCTATCTTTGTCGACCCCTAAGATGGCCGAAAAGGGAGAGAAGTCTATTACGATTCCGCCCTTGACCGGGATTGAGCCGCCAAATCCCCATGAAGAACAGCCCCTGGCCAAGACGGCTAGGCCGTTGGATGAGGCAAACTTGACGGTCTGGGCAACGTCTTCGGCTGCGGCCGGCTGGACGACGAGATCGGGCATGATATTGAAGAGCGCTCCCTCGAACCAGGAAGGAAGCTCACCGAGATCTCGCCTGTAGAGTTCGCGCTCTTTTGCCTCGGTTATTAGAATCGCTTTGGAGCTCAAGGCCGTCTTGAGCGGGGTGATGTCTATTTGGGTCAAGGCCTCTCCTTGAAAATGAATTTGAGCATACGGTAACCGTTTACCGTATAAGGATAAGTGGCCTTTCTTCCCTTGTCAAGGCCGAAAGTGGGGTTTTAGGCAAGATTTGGGGGGAGAATGTTGGTGGCCCCAGGGCTGCTATGAGCCGGGGCCACCTAAGTCAAAAAATTACGACTTAAGAGCGTTTAGAATTAGCTCTCGATGATCCTCATCGCCTCGTCGCGATAGGACTCCATGACGTAAGGAATGCCGCTTATCTTGGCCGCCTCCTCGGTCAAGGCCATAAGATCGTTCCTCTTGATCGAAGTGATCTTGAAGTTACGGCTGCCCGACATGAGCTGCTGCAGACCGACTTTGATCTTATCGGAGAAGGTATAGACGGCGATGGCTCCAAGGGGCATCTCGTCTACCTCTTTGCCGTATTTGGCCTTGAGGGTCTCGTAGCAGACGAAGATCTCCTCGATGCTGCTCCCGAACTTGGAGACGGCTGCCGGAAGCGACTCCTCTTTGAGCCAGGTTCCGATGTTCTTGCCGACAAAGCCCGGAATCATCAGGGCGCGGCCCATGCAGACGGCCTTGGTGTGAGGCGATCCCATAGCCAGCACCTTAAAGACGTGGTCCTCGGTCGAGAAACCGCCGGCAATCGCGATATCGGGTACATACTCGCCCCTCTCGGCGAGTTTGGTGCAGAGCTCATTCGTCATCGCCTGCAGATAGAAGGTGGGCACGCCCCACTCCTCCATCATCCGCCAGGGGCTCATGCCGGTTCCGCCGGGTGCGCCGTCGATGGTCAAGAGATCTATCTTGGCCCTGGAAGACCACTTGAGAGCCATGGCGAGCTCCCTCATTGTGTAGGCGCCGGTCTTTAAGGTGACCCTTTTGGCCCCTAAGGATTTGAGCTTATCGACCGCGGCGTAGAACTCTTCCTCGTCGACGAAGCCCAGGCGCGAGTGGCGCTCGAATTGACGAAGGGCGCCGTCATTGAAGGCAGCTTGATTTGCCGGAAGGGATGGGTCGGGGGTGACGAGATAGCCCCTCTTCTGAAGCTCGAGGGCGCGCTCAAGGCTGTTGACCTTGATCTCGCCGCCAATGCATTTGGCCCCTTGGCCCCATTTGAGCTCAATCGTCTCGACGCCGAGCTTACCCAAGACGTATTCGGCCACGCCAAGGCGGGTATCCTCGACGTTTAATTGAACCAAGATGTCGCCGTAACCCTCATGATACTTGCGATAAGCGGCAACCCGCCTCTCCATATCGGGAGATTTGGTCACCTTGCCGTGTTTGTCTCTCTCTAAGCCGGGATCGATGCCGCAGACGTTCTCGCCGCAGACGAGCGAGATGCCGCTTATGGCCGCGCCGGCCGCAAAATGCTCCCAGTTCTTGCGGGCTATCTCGGTCGAGCCGAGAGCGCCGGTGAAGATGGGGACGCGCATCTTGACCTTGTTCTCGTAACCAAACTCGGTCTCGGTATCTACGAGCGGAAAGAGGGTGTTATCGGGGTTTCCGACCACGCCCTCGGGAAGTCCGTCGGCCCCGAAAGCATAGCCGTGGATGTTGAGATGGGAGTAGTCAACAGGGTAATCTTTGTCTCCGCCGGCCGTAACATCGCCGAAGGGACCGGGGTAGATGACTTCGCGGCCGCGGAATGAGGCCTTGAAGACCTCGCAGTTACCCTTGCACCCATCTATGCAGCGAGTACACAGACCGGACCCTGGGACCACGCTTTTTGATCTATTCGAGGTCTCGGTCGCGTCGTTGCCGTTGGGCATTTGTAAATTCATTAATGAATCCTCCTTGAAGTGATTGTAGCCATTGCAACCTTACACAAAAAAGCCCTAACTATCCCCCTTTCTTCAAATCTCTGATTGATTTCTAAAAAAGGTCTTTAAAACTCCTGAGTTCTGAAAACTCGACCATCGTCGACATGGCCCGGCTCTTCGTCTCGATTCCAGCCTCTTCGACGGCGGCGAGCGGATTCAAACCTCCGGCTACCACTATTCCGATGCTATCCATCATGACCGGGGTCTCCAAAACCGGTTGATTGGGCCGGCCGATAACCATCGTCCCGTCGATGCCGGCCTCTTCAAGCTCGGCCAAAACCTCTTCGAGACGGTCGGAGGCCGCAGCCGAGACTTCGCGGAAACCGGCCAAAATCTTGCCGCTTCCGGTTCTGGCCGCCTCACGCACGCTCGTCATCCGGCTCTTGATGAAGATCTCCAAGGGATCCAGGGAGGAGCCCTCATAATTTATTAGATCGGTGAAACGGGTTGGAATCGAATCCTTAATCTCGAGGATAGCCCCAAAACGGCTTCTGACCGGAATCCCCTTCTTGAAGAGGAGCCCGTTTAAGGTGACGCTGCAGACGGTGCCGAAACCGACCGAATCGGTCGGCACCTCGAAGCTTCCGATCTTTTCGCCTTCGAAGGCGACCATGACGAGTTCGCTCATGCAGAGCTTGGCCTCAAAGACGTCCTTCATGACTTCCAAGGCCTCATCGAATTGGTCGGCCGGAATGAGAGAGACGTTCAAGATGATCTTTCCGCGCTTTTCTTTAAGATCTAAGTCGGTAAGGTAAGAGAGGCGATCTATCTTGCTGATGATCATGCCAACCTTATCGGAGACCAGGGCATTCCTCAGTTCTTCCAAGCCCTTCTCGGTTATCACCCGGCCCCTTTTGCCGTCGACTTTGGTCAGCTTGCGCTCATCCATGATCTTTAAGTGATAGCGCACAGCCCGCTCGGTCAGGTCTATCCCATGCTCTTTTAGCCGTTTTGAGATGCGGCTCGCCCCGATCAACCCGTCCTCTTCGCTCAAGATGCGAAGAATGGCCAGAGTCTTTCTCTCTACATCCTTATCCAATTTGACCCCATCTATACGGCAAACGGTTACCGTATCGTTTTAAGCTGATAATTGGGTATATCCTAGCAGTATTGGCCGGCGGAATCAACATAAAATTCTTTCAATGACCACCCTGTTGATTTAAAATGTTGATGACAACAGTAGCCAAGGAGGAAGCATTGACAGATACAAGCAAGGAAGAGGTCATCGAGAAGATAAAATCGCACAAGATAAAGTTCGTCCATCTCTGGTTTACCGATGTCTTGGGGCTGCTCAAAAGTTTTGCCATAACCATAGATGAGTTAGATGCGGCGATGACGGAAGGTATGGGCTTCGACGGCTCCTCCATCCAGGGTTTTGCCCGGATAGAAGAGAGCGATATGATAGCCATGCCCGACCCCTCCACCCTTCAGATCCTACCTTGGAGATCAAACGGCCAACTGGTTGCCACCATGTTCTGCGATATCTTAAATCCCGACGGCTCCTTCTACGGCTGCGATCCAAGATATGTCTTAAAACGCAACCTTGCCAGAGCCAAAGAGATGGGTTACACCTTCTACATCGGTCCCGAGCTCGAATACTATTACTTTAAAAGCTCGAAAGAGACCGAGGTTTTAGATAAGGGAACCTATTTCGACATGACCCCTTTGGACCTAGCCGTAGATTTGCGGCGCGACACCGTCTTGACCTTAGAGAAATTCGGCATCCAGGTCGAGTATAGCCACCATGAGGTCGGCCCCAGCCAGCACGAGATAGATCTCCGTTACGATGAGGCTCTCAAGATGGCTGATAACGTCATGATCTACCGCTTGGTAGTCAAAGAGGTGGCCGAGCTCCACGGCGTCTACGCAACCTTTATGCCCAAACCGATGTACGGCGAGGCCGGAAGCGGCATGCACACTCACCAATCGCTCTTTAAGGATGGTAAGAACGCCTTCTACGATCCAAGCGATGAATTTCACCTCTCTAAGGTGGCAAAGTCATATATCGCGGGCATCTTGAAACACGCCAAAGAGACTTGTGCCGTAACCAACCAGTGGGTCAACTCCTATAAGAGGCTCGTTCCCGGCTATGAGGCCCCCGTCTACATCTGTTGGGCTCACCGCAACCGCTCGGCTTTGGTCAGGGTGCCGATGTATAAACCGGGTAAAGAGGCTGCCACCAGAATCGAGCTCCGCTCGCCCGATCCCGCCTGCAACCCCTACCTCGCCTTTGCCGTCATGCTCGCCGCCGGTCTGGAAGGCATCGAGAAGGGTTACGATCTCGAAGAGCAGGTAACCAACAACATCTATGAGATGAACGAGAAGGAGAGGAAAGAGGCCGGGATCGAGTCGCTTCCTGAAGATCTCCATGAGGCCATAAAAGAGATGGAGAAGAGCGAGCTTTTGAAGAAGGCTCTCGGAGATGAGGTCTTCAACTGGTTCATCAAGAATAAGCGGATGGAATGGAATGACCACCGGACCAGGGTCACCCCCCATGAGATGGAGAAATACCTGCCCATCCTCTAGAGGTTTCTCCTTTTAAGGGCCAAAGTTGCAATTGACCGGCCTTAAAACCTCTTCTATAATTGCTTAAGCACGGGCCGAAGTGGCGGAATTGGCATACGCGCACGACTCAAACTCGTGTGGGCTCGCCCATGTGGGTTCGACTCCCACCTTCGGCACCATGTTATTTCCGCATTAAAAAGGCGCCCACAGCTGGCTGTGGGCGCCTTTTCTCTTTGAACCTTATGTGGATAGTATCTTGACCAATTCGTAAAGCTCTTAGTCTATCTCAGGCTTGTTGAGCATGACATCCTCCAAGTGGTCGCTTAGGCTATTCTTCGGCAAGGTGGCCGATTTTTCTTAGCCTTTTGTACCTCAATTGGAGGGTCTCATCCATCTTTTGAGAAGAGAGTTCTTGTAAAGCGCTCAAGATGGTCTCTTTGGTCTCAGCCATGACAAAGGCCAGATCGCGATGGGCTCCGCCAAGCGGCTCGGATATCACTCCATCAACGATGCCGAATTCGACCATGTGATTTGAAGTAATCTTCAGAATCTCAGCCGCCTCTTTGGCCCGGGTCTCATCGTGCCAAAGGATGGAGGCGCAGCCCTCTGGGGTTATTACGGAATAGTAAGAGTTCTCCAGCATGTAGATGCGATCGCCGACGCCTATCGCCAAGGCTCCGCCGCTTCCGGCCTCACCGATGATTATGACGATTATCGGCACCTTTAGGGCGCTCATGGCCATGATGTTCTCAGCGATCGCGGCTGCCTGACCTCTCTCTTCTGCTTCGACACCGGGGTAAGCCCCTTGAACGTCGATGAAGGAGACGACGGGAAGAGAGAATTTTTCGGCGAGCTTCATCAAACGCAAAGCCTTCCGATAGCCTTCCGGGTGAGGCATCCCGAAGTTCCTGTCCATATTCTCCTTAATGTTCCTGCCCTTCTGGTTGCCTATTATCATCACCCTTCGCCCATCCAGGCGAGCCGGGCCGCCGATGATGGCTGCGTCATCATAATAGAGACGGTCACCGTGGAACTCGAGGAAATCCGTAAATATCGTCTCGACATAGTCCAAGGTGCGGGGACGGTTAGGATGGCGCGCAATCTGGACCCTCTCGAAGGGGGCGAGGTTGGAATAGATCCTCTTTTTGAGCCTATCAAGCTTGGCTTCAAGCTCCTCTATCTCCTGGGCGATCTGAAGGTTCTCAAAAGAAGGCGATCTCTTCAGCTCCTCGAGTCTTACTTCGAGTTCAACGACTGGTCTTTCGAAATCCATCATAAACCTCTTCAATTGCGATCACCCAAAAGATATTCGAGCAATTTCGATACGACCTCTTTGAGATCTTTGCGCTCAACTACCATGTCTATCTGGCCATACTCCAACATGAATTCGGCCGTCTGAAAGCCCTTGGGAAGCTTCTGACCGATCGTCTTTTCGATGACGCGGGCTCCGGTGAAGCCGATCATAGACTTGGGTTCGGCTATTATGACATCGCCAAGCGAGGCGAAGCTCGCCATGACCCCGCCCATGGTCGGGTTTGTAAGGATCGAGATGAAGGGGAGTCCCGTCTCTTTGTATCTGGCTATGGCCGCTGAGGTCTTGGCCATCTGCATTAGAGAGAATATCCCCTCCTGCATGCGAGCGCCGCCCGATGAGGAGATGATCAGAAGAGGCAGCTTGTCTTCCCTTGCAATCTCGATGGCTCTGGTAATTTTCTCGCCAACGACCGAGCCCATGCTCCCCCCAATGAACCTGAAATCCATGACAGCAAGCATCGCCCTTTGGCCGTCGATCTTCCCCTTGACCGTGATGACTGCCTCGTTTAAGGATGTCTTGACCTTCGACCGCTCTAGGCTCTCTTTATAAGGCTTATCGGAATCAAACCCCAGTGGATCCAATGAGATCATCTTGGCATCGAGTTCTTCGTATTTAGAGTCATCAAGAAGGAGGCTTAGGCGCTGGTTTGCGGTTATGGGATAGGAGTAATTGCATTTGGGGCAGACCCAGAGGTTGTTTTGGAGTTCTTTCTGATAGATGATCTCTGCGCAATGAGCGCACTTCGACCAGACCCCGTCTGGGATGGCCCTCTTCTGAGAGGCCTGATCCACCTGGGTGTATCTCTCTTTTTTTTGAAACCATTCGGATATAGGCATATGATCCAATCGGCGCAAAGGAGCTCTTAACCTCCGATGGCCGCCTTCATCGCTTTGATAAACCCGTAAATCTTATCATATTCTATACCAGAGTGGTCAATCAAATCCACAAGAGCGCTTCCGACGATCACCCCGTCTGAAAAGCTAGCCGCCTCTTTGGCGTTATCAGGAGATGAAATCCCAAAACCGACGGCAACCGGTTTCCTCGTCGCTTCCTTAAGACGGCTTAAAAAGGAGCCGAGATCGCTCGATAAGTCTCTTCTGGCTCCCGTAACTCCAGTCAGCGAAAGGGCATAGATGAAACCACTTGAGGCCTTGGAGATGAGCTTCAGCCTATCTTCCGAGCTGGTCGGTGAAGCTAGAAAGATGGTATCAAGGCCGCTCTTCTTTGAGACGTCAATCCAGGCTGACGCTTCTTCGACCGGAAGGTCGGGAATTATTACCCCCGATACTCCGGCTGCTGCCGCCTGCGTTGCAAAGTGCTCCTCGCCGAAGGTCAGAACCACATTATAGTAGGTCATAAGAATGATCGGTGCGTCGATTTTGCCTTTAAGGCGTTCGGCCATATTTAAGATATCATCCAAATTGACCCCGCCAGAGAGAGCAACCTCATAGGCTTTTTGGATGGTCGGCCCGTCGGCCAAGGGGTCGGAGTATGGGATACCGATCTCGATCAAGTCGGCTCCGTTTTGGTCGAGACCCAAAATCAGCCGCTCGCAAGCCTCAAGACTCGGATAACCCCCAACCACAAAGGGAATGAGCGCCTTGCCCTTCTCTTTTTTGAGCTTTAAAAAAACCTCATCTATCCGGCTCACCCAAGATCACCCACCAGTTTCATAACGGTATCCAAATCCTTGTCTCCCCGACCCGACAGGTTGACCACGACGATCTTACCTTTAGCCTCTTTGCCCAGTTTTTCTAAATAGGCCACGGCGTGCGAGCTCTCCAGGGCCGGGATTATCCCCTCCAGCCTAGAGAGCAATTTAAAAGCTTCCAAAGCTTCGTCGTCGGTTATCGATCCGTATTCGACCAGTCCCTCATCCAAAAAGTAACTGTGCTCCGGTCCGACGCCCGGATAATCCAGACCGGCCGAGATGGAATGGGCCTCGATTATCTGACCGTATTCGTCCTCCAAAACATAGCTCTTGGAGCCGTGCAAGACCCCGACTGAGCCGCGGGCAAGCGGCGCGCCATGCTTGCCGCTGTCAAGACCGAGACCGGCCGCCTCCACACCGATGAGCCTGGTTTTTGACTCTAAGAATGGGTAGAAGGCTCCGATGGCATTGCTGCCACCGCCTACGCAAGCGATGAGATAGTCGGGATATTGGGCACGGGCGGCGTTGATCTGCTCTTTGATCTCGCGCCCGATAATTGTCTGAAAATCGCGCACCATCATCGGATAGGGATGGGGCCCTGCGACCGAGCCGATTATGTAAAAGGTGCTCGCAACATTGGTCACCCAGTCACGGATCGCCTCGTTCATGGCATCCTTTAGGGTGCGGCTGCCCGAAATCACCGGATAGACCTCTGCCCCTAAAAGCTTCATCCGAAGGACATTTGGGGCTTGCCGCTTGATGTCCTCTTCTCCCATGTAGATGCGGCACTCCATCCCAAAGAGGGCACATGCGGCAGCTGTGGCCACCCCGTGCTGTCCGGCTCCGGTTTCGGCGATGACCCGCCCCTTACCCATCCTCTTTGCAAGGAGAGCCTGGCCCAAGGTGTTATTGATCTTGTGGGCACCGGTATGACAGAGGTCTTCTCTCTTTAAAAAGACCTCAAAACCATAAAGTTTTGAGAGGTTTTCGGCAAAGAAGAGCGGGGTCGGCCTGCCGGCATAATCTTTAAGGTAGATTTCAAGCTCGGCCAAGAAGTCGGGGTCTTCCTTGTATTTGTCATAGGCAGCTTCAAGTTCAAAGAGGGCGGCCATCAGCGTCTCGGGAACGAACCTTCCCCCGAATCGACCGAAGTATCCTCTCTCATTCGGTAATCTCTCCATCTTATCCTTTCTAAAAATCAGCGGCCCTTAGCGGCCCTGATGAACTCCTTCATCTTGTCCTTCTCCTTCTTGCCCGGGGCAACCTCAACCCCGCTCGATACATCGACCGCAAAGGGTGAGACCTCCTTTATCGCCCTCTCGATGTTGCCCCCGTCGAGACCGCCCGAGAGGATGAGCGGAATCCTTGTCGCATCTTTTACCTTGACCGCGATATCCCAATCGAAAACGCGGCCGCTTCCGCCCGCCTTGCCCTCGGCGTAGGTATCCAAAAGAATCCCGTCCACATCATAACCCTTTATCGCGTCCGGCTCAAAATCCTTCGGGACCCTAAAAGCCTTGATCACCTTGTAGGCGCCCTTGAACGACTGAAGGTAGGCCGGGTCTTCGCTCCCATGAAACTGGAGTGTGTCCAGGCCGCACTTCTTAGCTATCTCATCAACTGAGTTGGCCTCTTCATCGACAAATACGCCGACCTTAGAGATGAAAGGAGGAAGCATTCCGCATATCTCTTTGGCCAAGGCCGGCGTAACCCGCCTGGGGCTCTTCGCAAAGACAAAGCCCAAAGCATCGGCCCCGCATTCTATAGCAGCCAGGGCGTCATCCAAGTTGGTGATGCCGCATATCTTTACTCTAACCAAAAAGAGTCTCCTAGAGTTTTAGATTGGCCTCAAAATCCGGCAATTCGGCCAAGGCCTCCTCGATCTTCTCCTTGGGGTAAGCATAGTCCTCTAAGCTTCCGCCAAGATAGCTGTCGTAAGCGGCCAGATCGAAGTAGCCGTGACCGCTGAAACCGATGACGATCGCCTTCTCCTCGCCCGTCTCCTTGCATTTTAGGGCCTGATCGATTCCGGCCTTGACGGCGTGAGCCGTCTCGGGGGCGGGAACTATGCCCTCCGTCCTCGCAAAGAGAATGGCCGCCTCGAAGACCGGATTCTGCGGATAGGCGATCGGTGCAACTATCCCCTTGTTGACGAGAAGGCAAAGAAGAGGAGCGTCGCCATGATATCTTAAGCCTCCGGCGTGAATGCCGGGCGGAACGAAACTATGACCCAAAGTGTACATCTTAAGAAGTGGGGTGAGTTGGGCCACGTCGCCAAAATCGTATCTGAACTCGCCTTCAGTAAGGGTGGGGCAAGAAGTCGGCTCGACGGCAATGATCTCGATGTCGGCTCCGTCCATTTTGTCTTTGACGAAGGGGAAGGTGAAGCCGCCGAAATTGGAGCCGCCCCCGACGCAGCCGACCAGAACATCGGCCCTGTCGCCGGCGATGGCGAGCTGCTTTTTGATCTCAAGTCCCATGATCGTCTGATGCAAAATGACGTGGTTTAGAACGCTGCCCAGAGCATATTTGGCGTCATCGTGGGTGGCCGCATCTTCAGCCGCCTCACTGATGGCCATACCCAAGCTGCCCGGACTATTTGGGTCTTTGGCCAAAAAGGCCCGGCCCGAGTTGGTCAGATTTGAAGGCGAAGGATGGACAGTCGCCCCCCAGACCTGCATGAGTGACTTACGATATGGTTTCTGCTCATAGCTGACCTTGACCATATAGACGGTGCAATTCAAGCCGAAGTGATTGCAGGCAAACGAGAGAGCGCTTCCCCACTGGCCGGCCCCCGTCTCAGTGCAGATTCGCTTTGTCCCCTCCATCTTATTGTAGTAGGCTTGCGCGATGGCCGTGTTGGGCTTGTGGCTGCCCGAGGGGCTCACGCTCTCGTTTTTATAGTAGATGCGGGCCGGCGTGCCGAGCGCCTTTTCCAAGTTAAAGGCGCGGTGAAGCGGCGAGGGCCTCCAGATGCGATAGGCCGCCATGACCTCATCGGGTATCTCGATCCAGCGCTCCTGACTCATCTCCTGCTTGATAATCTCCATCGGAAAGATGGGAAGGAGATCCTCCGGGCCGACCGGCTGACCGGTCTTGGGGTTGAGCGGCGGAAGGAGCGGGGCCGGCAAGTCGGGTTGGATATTATACCAGGCGGTCGGCATCTCCTTCTCGCTTAAAAAGATTTTGTTCTCGTTCACTTTTCCAACTCCTTTTTCATGGGTTATTTGAAGAGTTCAGCTATCTTAGCCAAAATATTGTCGCTTCTTATGAGCGTCTCGCCGATCAAGACTCCATCGAGCCCGGCTCCTTTAAGCCTTTCGATGTCGCCCCTGTCCTTGATCCCGCTCTCCGAAACCACGATTATATCGGGCGCAATCTTCTCTTTTAATCTGAAAGTCGTCTCAAGGTCAACCTTGAAGGTTTTGAGATCACGGTTGTTTATCCCAATAATCTTGGCCCCGGCCCCTTGAGCCCTCTTGACCTCCGCCGCGTTATGGACCTCGACCATTGCGGATAAACCAAGCTCTTCGCATAGCTCCAAGAACCCTTTCAGCTCTTCGACGCTTAGGAGAGCGGTGATTAAAAGTACGGCATCGGCCCCGATCGCCCTGGACTCATAGAGCTGATACTCATCGATGATGAAATCCTTGCGGAGAATGGGCAATGAAACCGCTTTTTTTGCCTCTTTAAGGTAGGCCGGATCGCCCAAGAAATGACTCCGCTCGGTGATGACCGAGATGGCGCTGGCTCCGCCGGCTTGATATTCCTTTGCGATCCGCTCCGGCCTGAAGTCTTGCCTGATGATTCCGGCCGAGGGGGAAGCCTTTTTGACCTCAGCGATCAAACTCAAGCCCGGCTCTTTTAGGGCGGCCAAAAAGTCCCTTGGGACCTTAGCCGATGAAGCCATCGACTTCAACTCTTTCAGCGGGATAAGCTCTTTCTCCCTTGCAAGCTCGCTTCTCTTATCAGCAACTATCCTTTCAAGGATCATTGGCTTTGGGTGCACCTTTCCCGCCCTATCCTTTTGCTCAAATTGACGAGCATCTCAAGCTTCTTCTTGGCCGCCCCGCTATCGACAGAATGAGCGGCAATGGCAAGCCCTTCGGCCAGATCTTTCGCTTTCCCCGAGACCAGGATGGCTCCGGCCGCATTCAAGAGGGCGATATCCCTTTTGGGGCCGGTTTCACCCGAAAGAATTTTGAGGGTTGTCCTCGCATTTTCTCTAACCGTTCCGCCCATGATATCTTTAAGTTCAGCTCTTGCAATCCCAAGCTCTTCCGGCTCAATATAGTAGTTTTTGATCGTCCCCTCTTTGAGCTCGCTTATTCGGCTCCGGCCCAAAGTTGAAAGCTCATCTAAGCCGCCTTCACCATGAACGACCAAGACGTGGCGGCTGCCAAGACCTCGTAAGACTTCTGCAAAGACCTCGGTGAGCCCTTCGTCATAGACACCGACTATCTGAGCCTTGGCGTGAGCCGGATTGACTAAGGGACCGAGCATATTGAAGACGGTGCGGATGCCGATCGAGCGCCTGGCCACCATGACGTTCTTCATGGCCGGATGGAGAACGGGGGCAAACATGAATCCGATTCCGACCTCTTCGATGCACCTTTCGATCTCCGTGGGGGTGAGCGAGATGGAGACGCCGAGTTCTTCTAGAATATCGGCGCTACCCGAAGCGCTGGAGATGCTCCGATTGCCGTGCTTGGCAACGGTAACCCCGGCCCCGGCCGCTATGAAGGCAGCCGTCGTCGAGATGTTGAAGGTGCCGCTCGCATCGCCGCCCGTGCCACAGGTATCGACCAAGTTCTTCTTGCTGACCTCAACCCGGTTCGCTTTGTTCAGCATCACGTCGGCAAAGCCGGTAATCTCGGTTGCAGTCTCGCCCTTTATCCTAAGGGCGGTGAGAAAGGAAGCAATTTGGGCATCATTGGCCTCCCCTTCCATTATCTGGTTCATGACCGCCTTGGCCTCGCCAAGGCTCAAATCCTCGCCGACGATGAGCTTCTTGATAGCCTCGACTATCATCCCTTTCCCCCCTTTGAACTGCTTGCCTGCCTCATATCAATAAAGTTCTTGAGAATCCTCTTACCCTCGGTCGTCAAGATCGATTCGGGATGAAACTGAATCCCCTCCACAAGATATTCCTTGTGACGGACTCCCATTATCACCCCGTCCTCGGTCCTGGCCGATATCTCAAGGCTGGCTGGAATTGAGGCTTCTTCGGCGATCAATGAGTGGTAGCGGGTAGCGACAAAGGGGTTTGGAACCCCTTGAAATACGCCCCGTCCATCATGGTAGATATCGCTCGCTTTGCCGTGAACCGGCTCTTTGCCTCTGATTATTCTGCCTCCCATAGCTTGCACGATCGACTGATGACCCAAGCAGACACCCAGAATCGGGATCCTGCCCGCAAAATGATTTATCAGATCCATCGATATTCCGGCTTCGTTCGGAGTGCAGGGACCGGGCGAGATGACGATGTGACTTGGAGCCATCCTCTCGATCTCGTCCAAAGTTATCTTGTCGTTCCTTTTCACCTCGATCTTCGCTCCGAGTTCACCAAGATATTGAACCAGATTGTAGGTGAAGGAGTCGTAGTTATCGATGACGAGTATCATTTTAGCCCTTCCTTCATCATAATAGACCGCCCTTAGCCATCTCAACCGCTTTGAGCATAGCTTTGGCTTTGTTTCTGGTCTCCTCGTATTCACTCTTTGGATCGGAGTCGTAGACTATACCCGCCCCGACCTGAACGAAAGCTTTGCCCTCGTAGACGAGAACGGTCCTGATGGTGATGGCTGAGTCCAAGTCTCCTAAATAACTGAAGTAACCGATCGCTCCGCCGTAAGGGCCGCGCCTGGTTCTTTCGAGTTCATCTATTATCTCGATCGCCCTTATCTTGGGCGCGCCCGAGACGGTGCCGGCCGGAAACACGGAGGCCACCGCATCAAAGGCGCTCATCTCATCTTTGAGTTCGCCCGATACGGTCGAGACGATGTGCATTACGTGAGAGTAGCGCTCGACCGACATAAACTCATCTATCTTCACGCTGCCAGCCTTAGCCACCCGGCCAATATCGTTTCTGCCCAGATCCACCAGCATCAAATGTTCGGCCCTCTCTTTGGGATCGCTTAATAGAGACTCCTCAAGCTCCTCGTCTTCGCCCCTTTCCTTTCCCCTGGGCCTGGTCCCCGCGATGGGACAGGTCGAAACCGCCCGCCCCTCCACCTTGACCAAGGATTCGGGCGATGAACCGGCGATGCTCAAAGGGCCGAGTTTAAGGTAGTACATATAGGGCGCCGGGTTGATCATGCGTAGAGCCCGATAGATCTCAAAGGGATCGCCATCGAAATCGGTCGAAAACCGCTGCGACAGAACGACCTGGAGGATATCTCCGGCCTTGATATACTCTTTGGCCTGCAGGACCTTGGCCAAGAAATCATCTCTGTTTATATTTGAGGTTACATTGAAATTTTCCTTCTCTTTGAAGCTGTCCTTCTCTCGGGTTTTTCCGCTTTTGATCTTTGCCACTAGAGCGTCGATCTTTTTGACT
>JBBIRY010000016.1:0-17480 GCA_037441605.1 Actinomycetota bacterium
AAAGCTTAAGCAAAGACCTTTGTTTTAAAACAAGAGGGAAGTTTTCGGGGTTAAACGGTTGTTTAAGAGCTTTGAGCGTTACATCTCGCGTCTGCCCTCTAAGGCGCGGCCCAAGGTTATCTCGTCGGCATATTCCAAGTCGCCGCCAACGGGAAGGCCGCTCGCGATCCTAGTCACCCTAATCCCTAAAGGTTTTATCAATCTTGAAATATATATTGCCGTCGTTTCTCCCTCTATGTTGGGGTTGGTCGCAATTATTACCTCTTTGACCTTGTCGTCTTTTAATCGGTCGATGAGTTCCTTGACTTTAATCTCTTCGGGGCCGATGCCGTCTATGGGAGAGATGGCGCCTCCAAGCACGTGGTAACGCCCCTTGAAGCTGGCCGCCTTCTCGATAGCCACCACATCCATCGGTTCTTCGACGATGCAGATCATCGAATCATCCCGCTCGCCGTCTTTGCAGATGGAGCATTCGTCACCCTCGGTCAGATTGAAGCAGGTCTTGCAGAAACTGACCTTTTCCTTCAGATCGATTATGGCCTTGGCCAATGCCGCAGCCTCAGCCTCTTGGACCTTCATCAAATAGAAGGTTAGACGCTGAGCCGTCTTGGGACCGATGCCGGGTAGTTTGGATAGTTCTTCTATGAGTCCGGCAACTGCCGGTGCGTAGTACATTCAAACACCTCTAAGGTTGATTTTTCTTACATCATACCGGGCATGCTCATGCCGCCGGTGACCGAGGAGAGACGCTTTGCGGCCATCTCTTTGGAGGCATTCACCGCCTCGTTCACGGCGGCCAGAATGAGGTCTTCGAGCATCTCCAAGTCCTCTGGGTCGACCGCATCCTTGGCTATCGATATCCGCTCAATCTTTTGAGAGCCGGTTATGGCCACCTTAACCATGCCGCCACCCGAAGATGCCTCAATTACCTCCTCTTCGAGTTCTCCCTGGACTCTGGCCATATCCTCCTGCATCTTTTTGGCTTGCTTCATAAGTTTATTGAAATCCACCTAGCATATCCTCCTTATCGGTCGCAAATGAGGCCTAGCCCTCCTCTATCTCGGCTCCTAGGTCATTCATTAACATATCTATTATATGATCGCCGTCCAAGGGCTCATGTGAAGCCTCCTCTTTTGCGGCGGGAGCCTCGGGCGGCCCTTGATCTATCGTGCATTCCACCTTTACCTTCGACCCTGATACCCGATGAAAGGCATCGGATAGAATCGCAAGGTTCTTGTCGCGCTCGACCATATCCTTGTGGAAGCCAGCCCGCCAGTTAAAGTTCAAAGTCAAGCGCCCGCCTGCAAGGCTCACCGGAGCGCACTCCAGAAGGAGGACGTGGGTGGGCAGGCTCTCCTTAGCCACCTCCCCCAGAACGAGCGGCCAAACCCTTTTTAGGCGGCCCTGATCAAACTCCCCTTCCCTATCCAAGCCTTCGCTCGCATTTGAAGCAGATCTCCGGTCGACTACGGCTTCCTTGGCCCCGGCAGAAGCCCGGCCCTTTTCGCTCACCTCTTTTGCCTTTGGCGGCTCGGCCGCCCCCTTTTCCAATTTAAGCTCAGAGGAAGCCCTTGCTTTGGGCTCTTCTCTTTTCTCCTTCGGCTCAATCAAGGCGCTCGTTTGAACCTGCCCCTCTTCCTCTTTTGCCTTTTGAGAATGGCTTTTTTCGACAGCCTTGGAGAGGGTCGCTTCGCTGTTGGTCCTCTTCTCTAAAGCTTCGATCCGCGAGATCAGACCCAGCTCACTCCGATCGTCCTGAACCCTCATCGCTTTTACCAAAGCCAGCTCTAAGAAGAGACGGCCATCGGCCTCCCATCTCATTTGGACGGCCGCCTCGCTTAAGATATCCAGCAGGCGAAGCAACGCTTCATTTGAGAAGAGAGCGGTCTGCCCCTCTACCGCCTCGAATATATCCTCGGTCAGATTGAGGCTCTCTTTGGCCTTGGCGGCATTCTTGATGGCAAAAACCGCCCTGAAATGACCGATTAAATCCTTGGTGAACTGCCTGGGATCCTTGCCGCCGCCGGTCAACTCATCGAGAAAACCGAAGATTTCTCCGATTTGGCCGCCCCCGATTATCCTGGCCGCCTCGATCAGAGAAGCGGCATCGCTCATTCCAAGCAGAGTGACGACATCTTCGGTCTTGATCTTCTTATCCGTAAAGGAAGCGAGCTGATCCAAGGCACCGAGAGCATCGCGCAGGCTACCTTGGGCATGCTTGGCGATCAAGGTCATCGCCTCCGAGTCGATCTTAATAGATTCGGACTTGGCCACCTCTTTTAAACGACCCAAAAGATCGCTCAAGGTTATCCTCTTGAAATCGAAACGCTGACAGCGCGAGAGGATGGTGGAGAGAACGCGGTGGGGTTCGGTTGTGGCCAAGACGAAGACGACGTGGCTTGGGGGCTCTTCCAGCGTCTTTAGAAGAGCGTTGAAGGCTTCGGTCGTCAGCATGTGGACCTCGTCTATTATATAGACCTTGGTCTTGCCTTTGGCTGGAGCGAAGTGAATCTTCTCTTTTAAGTCCCTGATCTCGTCGATCCCGCGATTGGAGGCAGCATCTATCTCAAGGACATCGACAAAGGTGCCCGAAGCGATCTCCTTGCAGCCATCACAATCGCCGCAAGGCTCCTCGGTCGGACCATCTTTGCAGTTCAATGATTTAGCCAAGATCTTGGCGACGGATGTCTTGCCCGTCCCCCTGGGGCCGGCAAATAGGTAGGCGTGTGATATCTTATTTAAGCGAATGGCGTTCTTTAAGGTCTGCGTGATGTGATCTTGACCGATCACTTCAGACAGGGCTTGGGGACGATATTTTCGGTAGAGAGAGAGGTGAGACAAATCCGTTCAACCCGCCTTAAAGGGAAATGGTAAATGAAGATTAGCATAAAAGGAGAAGAAGTTTAAGCCAAGTTTCGCCATAAAGGCGCTTCTTTTAAAGTGACTCATTAACGAATTAAAATGGCTTAAGATAACTGGAATATCTTTAAGATCAAGCCAGCCACCATGACGACGCCGGCCGCTATCAGTATATATCCGGTTGGATCCTTCTTTTTCATGTTCTCACCGCCTCAAAAAAGCTTGGGTAGACCTAGAGAATCCTTATGGCATTGGTCGGACAGACCTTTTCGCACCCCTTCAAGCTGTCACAGCGCAAATCGTCGGTCACCCTGGCCACCCCTTTAGTCTCAGAGATATAAAGAATCTTTTGGGGACAGAGCCGAACGCAGTTGGCGCAGCCGGTGCAGAGCTTCTCGTCGATATTTATCCGCTTCTTCATTGAGCCTCCCTCCGCTTTAATGATTATATTGCCAATGGCTGCTCTCGTAAACTTGGCCGCTCTTAGAGCGGGACGATTTTTCGTTGATTAAATCGACTGATGCTTAAAAACGGTGGGAAAGAGCGGCCCCCGCTCGCACATCTTCAGTCGTGTCTGAGAGCCTCAATCGGATCGAGCCCCGCGGCCTTGTAGGCCGGATAGACTCCAAAAAAGACGCCGATCCCAAAGGAGAAGAGAAAAGCGAGCGCAACCGACCAGACGGTTATAATGCTGGGAAGGACGTTTCTGATCAGAAGTGAGCCCAAGGTCCCGACGGTGATGCCGACGATTCCGCCCACGATGCTCAAGGTTATCGCCTCGATGACGAATTGGCTCAAGATATCATAGGTCCGAGCTCCGACCGCCTTCCTGATTCCGATCTCGCGGGTCCGTTCGGTCACCGAGACAAGCATGATGTTCATGATCCCAATTCCGCCGACCAGAAGAGATATCGAGGCTATTCCCCCGAGCATCAAGGTGAAGGTATTCATCATCGTCTGAACGGTGCTCAAGAGCTCCTCCTGGGCAACAACGGTGAATTCGTCCTCCTCCAGCTCCTTCAGAAGCACCCGCTCCACTTCTTCGTTTGCGGCCTCGACGTTATCCTGGGCATTGCTCTGGATGAGAATGATGCTCAAGCTGTCGGTCTCGAAGAGATTCTGAGCGGTCGTGACGGGCATGAAGATCTGATCGTCGTAGTCGACGCCCATGCCGCCCGAGCCCTTGGAGGCCGTGACACCGATGACCGTGAACTTCTCATTATTTAGAGTGATCCTCTTGCGCAGAGGACTCTTGGTATCGAAGAAGTCTTCGGCCACGGTCGACCCCAGAATGCAGACCTTCTTGGCCCGGGCCAGATCGTTCTTGCTGAAGAATTTGCCCTCATCGATCTGGTAGTTTCTAACTTCGGGGAAGTCCTCTGAGACTCCGTTTAGATCGACAATCCGGCTCAACTTGTTGTATCTCATATTGGCTATCCCGGTCACCATGGGCACGGCGGCCTCGACGTATCTGGCCTCATCGTTTATCTTGTCGCTGTGTTTGAGCTCAAGCTTGTTTATGCTGCTCATAGCCCCGCTGCTCGGCTCCATCTCGACCTTGCCCGGCATGACCATGGAAACGTTCGAACCAAGATCCATTATCTGAGCCGAGATATCCGCCTGAACCCCATTTCCGATCGAGACAAGAAGGATGACGGCAGAAACGCCGATGATGATTCCGAGCATTGTCAGAGCGGACCTCATCTTGTTGGCTACCAGACTAAAGAGGGCGATCTTAAAGCTCTCAACCAGATCCATCGACTCTTCCTTCGTAAGCGGCGTTCAGCATCTCCTTGCCGTTTCTTTCACCGACAACCCTTCTATCCTCAACGATCCGGCCATCCAAGACCCTTATGATCCTTTCGGCATGATGGGCTACATTAAGTTCGTGGGTGACCAGCATGATGGTCTTCTTCTCCTTTTCGTGAAGTCTCTTTAGGATCTTCATTATTTCGGCTCCGCTTTTGGTGTCCAAGTTTCCGGTAGGCTCATCGGCCAAGATGATGGCTGGATCGTTGACCAGGGCCCGGGCGATGGCCACCCGCTGCTGCTGGCCGCCGGAGAGCTGACTCGGGCGGTGACCCATCCTTTTGCCAAGACCGACCGCCGTCAGAGCCTCCTTCGCCCTTTCGTTCCTTTCTTTGGCCGAGACGCCAGAATACACCAAGGGGAGTTCGACGTTGGCCAGGGCCGTAAGACGAGGCAACAGATTGAAGGACTGGAAGACGTAACCTATCTTCTTATTCCGAAGGAAAGCGAGCTCATTGTCATCCATCTCTTCGGTGGGCTGACCGACTATCATCACCGAACCGGAGGTGGGCCTGTCCAAACAACCGATGATGTGCATGAGCGTCGACTTGCCCGAGCCGGAGGGACCGATTATCGAAACGAATTCACCCTCACCTATCGAGGCCGTAACGCTCCTTAGGGCGGCCACTTCGACCTCATCCATCTTATATATCTTTTCTATCTCGACCATCTCAATCAAAGCGGCCATCGGCCTCCCATCGTTTTTGGGGATGAAGAATGCTGGTCAAAAGAGATTGAGCCGGGTAAAGGACAGAAAGCGAAGCGGGTTCTCCGATTAACTCTCTTTGAGGGGGTGGAATTCGGCCATAACGGCGGGGAGCGCCTTGGTGAAGATGGCAAAGATGCTCTCGAACTCCTCTTCGTTCAGATCCTCGAGCGAGCTCGCCAGCCTCTTCCTGCGCCTTTCATTTATCGTCGCCATAACCTTTGCACCCTCGTCCGTCAGATAGAGGCGGACCACCCTTCTGTCGGCATCATCCCTCTTTCGACTCAAAAGACCGCTTTTGATCAGGCGATCGACGATGCTGGTGGCGGTGCCGAAATGGAGGTGGAGAGCTTTGGCGAGATCCCCCATCCTGCAACCCTTCTTGGATTCGACCATCTTTAGAACGAAGAGCTGGGGTACGGTGAGACCTGCATGAGCGGCAAACTTCTTTTCGCCCCCCTTGAGGCCATGGAAGAGTTCGGTCATGAAATCATCCAGCCTCTTCGCGCACTCTTCGGCTCTTTTTCTGTTCATGCTCTCTCCAATAATTCGAATCACAAATATTTTGTGTTTCAAAATATTATTATATCGCTCACCCCATGTCAACTGGGGTTAAGCGCATGAAGGGTTGGAGCAATGGGTTTGACCGTGCACCCTCCTTCGACAAAAAACCACAAGGAGGCCCGTAAGCCGTTAGCTCCGGCCAGGTTTGCCCGCCCCGTACGGCAGATCTCGCTTACCGCTGCTTCCTTCCGGACCTGACGGGGTTTGCAAGTCGCCGTCGCACGGGACCCAACCTTCAACGCCACGTGCTTAAGACCAGATCTTCCGGCCAATGCCTAGGGAGGGGGTTCGGCCTCGCTGTAGCGGATTGCGAGTAGAGGGCACCGCTAACTCCCCGCTTAGCACGGTCAATAGCGATTATAGCATAATGCCTGCCGAACTATTACTTGGCTCGGCAGGCATTATGCTTCAAAACTTCCTTGAATCGAAACGAACTATTCTCCCAATTCGATCTTGATCCCTCCTATGGACGAAGCAACCAGATTGTAGATGAAGGCACCCGCGGCGCCCCCGATGAAGCCGCCTATAATGGAGGAGATGATGATTGTTACCAGACCACCAATGCTGAAGCCGTAATTCACTCCACCCATCATGCCGCCCAATCCGCCCATCATGGATGAGAAGAAGAGACCGTTAAGTATGCCAAATACACCACCTAACACCGCTGACATCTTAGCTATGGAAAGTACGTCGATCTTCTTTATCTCTTTCATGTTATTCACCTCCTTTACAAAGAGGTTTTAAATGCAGACATAAAGAGAGCGCTAAGCTTAATGATATATTTATAGCAATTATAAACCATAAGTTTGATATATTCCAGCCAAAACGGCGACTTGATTCTTGCCCATCGGCTCGGTCGTTAGATATTTATAACCTGTCTGCATGAGATCATTTACGATGATCTTTTTGGGCTTAATCTCTCCTCCAGGCTAGATGGTCCACTGGTTGTGGATGATGCCGACGATCCGCCAGTCGGCATTCCGCCACTCAAATACCAAGCGTAGCGACTCCCAGTCCATTCCGGCGTACTCCTCTTCAAAGCCGGAGAAGTAGTGTTCGACGATGATCGATTCGGGATAAACCTCGAACTGATTTTCGAGCGAGTTGCCTTGGCCGATGGTGCGGTTGTAGCTCACCTCTTCGGCGTCAGCGAAGTCGGAGGTGTATATAAATTTTTCGAAGTATTCGCTCCCGGTAAGCTCTATCGGCTCGCCGGTGCCATCGTAAGCGCCAAAGGCTCGCTTGGTATCGCTTTTGAAGAGCTGCGCAAATTCATTTGAGGTCATAACCACGTCCTTTGCCGGATCGACATAGGCGTAAGGGCTTAAGCGAACCCCTTTTTCGGGATGGATAAGTTTTGAGAATGCCTTTGCGTCTTGCGCCTTGAGGTAGCCGATCGCCTCTTTGGTTTTCGCCCCGATGATCTCCTTGGCTTCCTCCTCGCCAATCGGAAAGGTCGGTTTCTCCGCCCCGACCTCAATCTTTTCGCCCAAAAATTTAGGTCTTGCTCCGGTAAAGAGATCTATGAAGACCTTAACCCTAGCCAAAGCTTCCCGGACGCGCACCCGGGTGCTCAGCTCAAGCGCCCCTTCGGCGTTATAGCCGATAGCCTTAAGCCCTACTTTATTTGCAATGTAAATGGCCCGGCGGTTGTGGAACTCTTGGGAGATGACGATGAAGTCCTTCTGACCGAAGATCTTGTCGGCCCGTACGATCGAATCGTAAGTGCGAAAACCGGCGTAATCCAAGTACATCCGCTCGGCGGGAACCCCTTTTTCGATCAGAGCCTGCTGCATGGCGACCGGCTCGTTGTAGGAGTGGGTGCGGTTATCGCCGCTGACGATAAGGTAATCGACCTTGCCCGCTTTATATAGCTCTGCGGCCGCATTGATACGGCCCCAGAAATAGACGTTGTTTCGCCCGTCAGCCACATAGCGCGATGTACCAAGGAGCAGGCCCACCTTCTTGTGAGGGATACCCTCGACATTATCGAAGGCGAGGCCGTCTGTCGCCTTGCCGATCGCAAAATTGGCGATGGCGATGGCGAGTAGAGCCAGAATGCTCAAGGTCAAAGCGATAAGAATCGTAAACTTGATGCTCTTTTTGATCTTCTTCATGATCTCCCTGATCGATTTGGATTTAGAGACAGAATTAAATTTTAGCAGAAAACGAGCTCTTGGTTTGAAAGAGATTTATGCGGGGTAATCCTGCCTTTAGCCTTTATGCTTCATCTTCATGTATAGACCGCCGCGCGAAAGCTCATCGAGCATCTGCTTAAGGCGCCTGTTTTTGGTCTCCTCTTTTACAGCCCGATTTATCCAGTCGATGTAATCGTTCTGCTGATAGGCCGGGCGCGCCCGATATTTCTCCATTGGACGACTCATCTATCCATTCATTTTCAAAATCAACCAAAATAAGTGCCTTATTCGACGCGATCCCCCAAATCAACTCACGGGGCCTCCCGCCTCTTTACTACTTAAACCAGTATATCACCGGAAAGAGGAAGATGATAAAGGCGGCCCAAACCGCATAGACGGCTAGAAATCTTGATACCACGACCGTTAAATATGCAAACGGCCTCTTATCCCGTAGCGACTCAAGATAATAATAGCCAAGATAACCCACGTTGGCCAAGGTTATCAGGTTGAGGCCCAGGACGGCGATCCGGTTGGGAGTAAGCCCATAGGAGGCCAGGCGAAATATGATGGCCGAAAGGGCGATGAGATCAATGATGAGAGCCAGACCCAAAAGGGCGGCCGTCGTCATATCGAGCCACCTCTGCCCCTTCTCCTCTTTGCGCCCGATGATACCGTAGATGCTTAAGGCCAGCACGAAGAGCATCATGGCATTGAAGACAATCAGAAGATCGCGGTCGACAAAGGGACTTCGCCTTTGGGCGGCCATGACTATGAGATATGCGGTGAGCGTGGTCAGAAAGAGAGGAGAGAATATCTTAGCCACGGTCGACGAGATCCGCATCTCCTCTTTGGAGCGGAGCAATACCAGATGGGCGGCGACGAGCGGGGTGGCCGCAGCGCCGTAGGCCGCAACCCAGCGAACGTAAAAATCCATGATGTCGACGTTCATGGCCGCAAAGAGCCCGACCGTCATGCCGGTCAGCATCATGCCCGCTATCAAGATGATGGCGCTAAAGACGAGAAATTCGCCGGTAAACTTTAAGCAGTCGATCCAGCCCTCGCCCCGCTTCAAATCCCCTCCAATGAAGGCCGCCCCGGCAAAAAACCAGTAAAAAACGGGTAAATGAAGCATAACTAAAACGCTCGTGTCGGATTTTGTGGGATCAGCCAGAAGGCCCGCCCAGAGCAAGGAGACGGCAAAAGCGGCTCCCAAAACGGCTGCGAGCTTTCGATTGAACTCGCCCCGCAAGATAAAGTAGAAGCCCAGAGCCAAAAAGGGGATGGCGGTTGCAAATCGGGAGTAAAAGAAGAGCTCATCGAGTCGAAAGAAGCCCGGAAGTTTGGCCAGCGTCCCGGCGGCCAGGGCCAGGATGATCACCATGTGCATCGGAAGGACTTTGGCCTCCTGGGCCTTTTTCGGCTTTAAGGTGGCCGCCTCATCCGCCTCTATCCTTATCCGCCAGAAATCGTAAGGGGCGCCAAGGCTTTCTGGGGCGAGCTTTTTAAAGGCCGCCATGAAAGCGGCTTTATCCGCCCGATAGAGCTCCTCCAGCCCGCCCGGATCATCCTTCTTGGCTAAGATCTCATCATCCATTTATGCTCCCGTCTCTATTGATTTTCTCTTTCTTCGCAAAAAGATAATTGAGGCTGCTCCGATAAAAACCAGAAAACCCGCTACTATTATTCTTGTTAGACTTTTAAAATAATTTTTTTGTTGAAAGAGCTGCGTCAGTGGCCTGCCAGCATAAGCAGGTTTTGGATATATCTTAATTTCTTGGCCATCTGGCCGCCTAACATAAGCCCCATCCTCACTAAAGTAAAAGTCGTTTTCTTTGCCGTCTGAATTCACGTACCATTCTATGCAGGCAAGTTCGCTGGTCGTGTCCGAAGCGGAGGCGTTGGAGAAGAGTCTCAAGCTTTTGTAATCACCGCTATCTGCTTTAAATGTGCCCCACGCATTCTTATAAAAATTACCGATGCGCTTTAGTGAAAAGACGCAGAAGTCTCCAACCTTTGGCTCTCTCGAGTACGCATCGCTCCAGTAATAACTAAAGCCGCCCTCCACCAAAATGGAGTCGCCAACAACTTCGCCGCTTATGACCCTTAAAACCTCGACCTCAAAAAAACCGCCGTCCGTTCCAGACAGTCTGCCAACAATGAGTGCATCTTGATCTTGCCTAAAGGATTCTACTTCCTCAGCATGGAGCATCCGGTAAAATGCGTCCGCCGCAAACGTTTGGGAGGTGATCAAAAAGATCAAAGCAAAAAAGATAAAAAGCAACCGCCTCATCGCTTCCTCCGGTCAAACAGAATTGTTGATTTGAATTATATTTGAATTATATATCATTTTCGATAAGGATTGATATTTTTTGCTTAACCTAGAAAACTTTAGAGCAGCCTTTGTTTGGGCGGATTTTCCGCCGGCAACTCTGCGGTCTTAAAATTTTATCTCTTAGGACTTGTATTTTACCAAGCGGAAGAAGCCTTTGGATGGTTGATAGACTTGATCCGGAAACCTTTGGGTGAGCTTCCAGATGCAACCGTTGACCGTTTTGGGGTGAAAGGTGGGATCGGTGGCTTTAACCTCTTTGAGAAGCTCCAACCAGCGCAGCCCTTCCGGGTGCTTCTCAAGCAGATCAAGTGCCACCGCATAGATGCGCTCGGTGACCTTGGGTGATTGAAGGCTCGGTTTTGCTCTTCCCATCATATCTTTGCCTGCCTGAGGGATTGAAGGAGTTTGGATTAGAGCCGCTTCTTGGTAGATATTGCAAAAGCTTTTTTGAAGATGGCGGAGGGGGAGGGATTCGAACCCTCGATACCTTGCGGTATACACGCTTTCCAAGCGTGCGCACTAGGCCGGACTATGCGACCCCTCCAGTGGGATCATTAAGATAATAAAGTTAAAAGATTTGGGGCCATCCGTCAAGAAATCTTTTTAAGCTCCGGCCCGCGTAAGAAGCCCTAAGATTCGCTCGGCCCCCTTGGTCCCCAAAAGGGAGATATTCGCTTGAGCAAAATGAAAGCGATCGGCGGGTGCGCTTATGATGGATGCGGCCGCGTGAGTCTCTTCGGCGACCATGGATTCGTTATAGGTGCCAAGGATAAGATCGGGCTCAAAGCTTTCAATCTCTCCTTTGATGATATCGGAATCGTCGGTTGTGATGGTCTTGACTCCACTTGCGGCTAGCCCTTCGGCAAAGCGGTCCCGATAACCCTTTAAAAATGTGGAAGCAAGGACTCCTTTAAGCCCAAGCTCTTCGGATAGAAACTTGGCTAACCCCTCGGCAAGCTCAGGAGGCGCAACCAGGGCGACTCTAAAATCAGCCCGTGGTTTAAAATCCGCCTTGTGGGTGTCGACTCGGCTTTCAAATCCCAAAATCTCTCCCAAGCCGCGGGCAAATCGCCTCGTCCCCTCAAAGCCGATCGGAAGATCAGAGACGTAGGGCTGACTGAATTCCTTTTCTAAGAAGCTCAAGAGTCCGACGGAGATTTCGGGCGAGGTGGTGACGTTGGCCCAAGCCTTTGGAAGGGTCGCAAAATCGTGCAAAGTCGCCCCGAGCGGAAGAACCGCATTCACCTCAATGCCGAAAGATCCAATGATCTCGCCCATAGCCCTCATATCGCCCTTAGAATTTATGCCAAGCAGGCTTGGGCCGATGATGTTTACCGAAGGATTCTTAGATCTTTGAGCGGGCGCGGCGAGTTCCTGGCCAAGCTGAAGCAAGGTCTTTTCGGCCGCCTTATATTCTAAGTCGCGGATGGGATGGGCTTTAGAGAGAATTACCCGATTTCTATTCTTGCTTTTGAACCCCTCTAAAATGAGGGAAGTATCCTCTTTAAGCATACTTGCCGCCCCGCTCTCCGCGACGATTATCACCGAGTCTTGGGCGAGCTCGTCCTGACGCTCAAGAGCTGAGAGAAATCTCTCTCCGATTCCAAAGGAGAGCTCGCGCCGCCCCAGTCCCACGCTGGTCACGGGTATGGAATCGGCCTCGAATCCCAGACCGATTTCGGAGAGGGGGTAGCCATCTCCGAGCATCCCAAGGATGAGGGTCTTTGCCCCCTCAATCGAGGCGGCCGTCATGGCTACCCCATAGCTTGCCGGCCCCTCGTAGAGCCATTTCAGCCCCCTCATCGCCCAAGCCCCTTGATGGTTATGAGATCATCTTTTTCAAGTTCTTGGGGATAGAAGAGCGCAAGACCGGTCAGCTTGCCGTAGAGGTCGGGTTCGACGATGTTTTTGGCGTTGGCAAACCCCAGCATCTCCAGGCGCAAATAGATGGCGCTGGGCACGGTTAAAAAGCCTTGCGATTTTAGAAAATGCGCGAGCGAGAGGTGGCCAAAGACGAGATCGACCCCTTTCGCTTTGGCCCGCTCAATTTGAGCGCATAGGTCTGCCCCCTCTATGACCTCAACTTCAAGTTCCGTCAAGCGCTTAAGCTCACCCTTGAGGCTGCCGCTCAAACTCGGGGTGCTGACAGACTCAACTTTTAGGCCAAGATTTGCAAATGTGCGAGCAAGAGGAATCTCGATGAGACCGCTCCCCATCAGCATCATCCTTCGCAGGGCTAGATGGGCCGCCCGCTCGGCCGTTTCAGCCCTGGCCTGATCTGCCATCTTGGCAAGAGGGCTTGGGTCTAAAGAGAGCTCTTTGATGATCGCTCCGTAAAAATCTTCACACCCATCGGCACCCATCGGAAAGGGGGGATTTAAAACTTTCGCCCCAAAGCTATTCTTGACCGTGCGAAGGCTCTTGGAAAGATAAGGATATAGGGGGAGGACCAAAGACTCTTCGGTTATTCTGACCATATCGGAAAGACAGTTTCCGGGAAAGAAGCCGGCCAAGGGGATGCCGAGCGCTTCCATCTCGGCCCGCAAAACCGCTTGAGTCTCCCTGGAGGTTGAGCCCAAGAGGACCACCTCCCGCCCTGAGCCCCCTTGAGCCCTTCCGCCCATCTCCTCCAAAAGGGCCGAGATGATGATATCTTCACCGTCGCCCTCGCCCTTGAAGAAGCCGCTTGAATGGGCGGCGGCTACTTCCACCTCAAGCTCGCTTCGAAGTCTTTTGGCGAGCGATTTGAGATCAAGCTTCATTATCTCCGCGGCGCAAGAACCCACAAGAACGATCAGCTCGGCCCCGCCTCTGGCCGCCTCCTTAGCGATGCCTAAGAGAGGCTCATAGATCTCGCCGCTTGCGATATCCTCCTCTTCCAAGAGGGCAAGGGAGAAGGGGAGCTCTCTTTCGCCCCGGCGAGAGAGGCCCATCTGAACGAAGTGGGCGCATTCTCTTAGCCCAATGCTGATAAAATGGACGCCCTCAAAGCGGCGGGAGAACCAGCCGATGGCGGCCAGCGGACACCAGGAGTATTGGCAAGCGCCGCTCCTTTCAGCTTCGCTCATTTGGCCTCTTGCTCCAGCGCCGTCAGAAGGGAGAAGACATCGCGGTCGGATAGCGGAGTCGTCTCTTGGGGGGCAGGGTTAGATAAAAGATAATCGGCAATCTCGATATAGGGCTTGGTCAGCTCGGTAAGGGACGGATCGGCTTCGGCCGCCTCGAAGATGGTTTTACCTCCTATCCTTGAGGTGCGAATGGATGTATTCTCTTCGATCAGACCGATGGTTTTGGAATTGAGCTCAGATGAAAGCGCATCTATCAAGCCGCGTTTGCTGCAACGATTTGCGATCATGCCGGCGAATTTGACCGGGTAGGACTTGCCCTTCTGGGCGACGGCGGCCGCGATCCGATTGGCCGCAAAGAGGCTGTCGAAATCATTGGTCGCAACGATAACCGCGTAATCTGCATGCTGCAAGGGAACCGAAAAACCCCCGCAGACGACGTCTCCCAAAACATCGAAGAGAACTATATCGTACCCCGACAGCGCCCCGAGCTCGCCCAAAAGCGAGATGGTTTCGCCGACCACATAGCCGGCGCAGCCGACCCCGGCCGCCGGCCCGCCCGCCTCGACGCAGGCGATATTCTCATAGCCAGTGAAAATTACGTCTCTCTTCTCGATCTCATCGTAGTTGAAATCGCGCTCAGCCAAAACTTCCGTCACCGTCGGGATCAAGCTATGGACGATGGGAAAGGTTGAGTCGTGCTTGGGGTCGCAGCCGATCTGAAGGACGCTCTTGCTCCGGCGAGAAAAAGCTGCGGCCAAGTTAGAAGTGGTGGTGGACTTTCCGATTCCGCCCTTACCATAGATAGCTAGTTTCATGGTTGAGCCCTCCTCGCATTTAGCAGTTAAGAGCCCCTAATGGACACTTGGCAACGCACTCTCTGCAACGCAGACAATCGATGCTGGCAACCCGGCCCGCATCCTTAAAGTCGGCAGGCGAGGTGCCGATCGGGCAGACTTTGGCGCAGGCACCGCAGTCGATGCAAGCATCGCTTACAAAGACCATATTCTTGTTCGGTCCAAGCAGACCCTGCAGGGTGCCCATCGGGCAGAAGCTACACCAGGTCCTGGGCTTAAAGATCAGTCCGAGAGCAAAGGCGACAACGCTTGAGATTGCGCACATAAGTATGAAGACCGCCCCGATCTTGACCGGATTTCCGCCCGTCTTGATGAGCCTGAAGACCATGAACCCTAAAAGACCCACAAAGATTGCCCAACGAAGGAAGCCTTCTTTTAGAAAGGACGGCGCCTTGCGATTTAAGCTCACCTTAACGAAAACGCGCTCCAGAAATGAGCCGCGCGGACAAAGCCAGCCGCACCACTGCCGCCCCTTTGACAACGCCAAGATGATGAAGATTATCATTATGGCGAGGACCCCATAACCTAGATAGGGCCACTTGAGCCCACCGATGACTATGATCGGAAAGAATATCCACATATAGTTTTGAATCCTTTTACGCTTGAGTTGTTCTTCGCAAATCTCCTTCAATCAAAACCTCCACAAAGCCAAAATTTTTGTAGTCTATTAAGCGCTAAGACAGCCGGAGCAGGTGCCGTAGATGTAGGCTTGAAACTCGTCGACCTTGTTGCCGTTGATAAGATCCTTCTTGGGGATGGCGCAATCGACAGATATGTCGAAGACGCGCCCGCAAACCTTACAGAAGAAGTGGTGATGAGCGTGAATGACAGAATCGTAACAGACCTTCGAGCGCAGGATGGTCAGCTCCCGAAGGAGTCCGAGGTCGCGAAGAAGCTCTAATGTGGCATAGACGGTCGCCATCGAGAGCGAGGGGTATTTCGCTTTAAGCCCCTGGTAAACCTCCTCCACGCTGGGGTGGCTTAAGTTTCCCTCCATGAATTCGAGCACGGCCATCCGCTGGATAGTCGGTGTATGTCCCTTCTCCTTTAGCCTCTCGATCTTTTCGCTCGTTATCATTTCCCCTCCCAAGATTCAACCAACTATAGCAAAGAAGAATTATTAATCAATAATTATTATAAATCTTGGCCATGAGATTATCCAATGATGTGCGGTGGTTTGATGGGTTTTTTTGGGATTAGGTTGCAAGCAGGGCAAAGTGGGTGTTGGAAAGAGCTATCGCTTCAAACTTAATAAAGCCTATATCTTTGAGGAGCCAAGACGCCTCTTCTTCGCTCAGGTGCTCCTTTGAAGTCCGCCACCTGATCGGTAAGGTTGTGGCCAAATGGTTCACATAGACCATGGCAAAATAGTTGAGAAGATTAAGGGTTGTCGAAGAGCTTGTAGGATTTTGCGGCCTCTATAAAAGTTCCTCCTTCGAACCTAGTTAAAGCTTAGATCAGTCAGAGCCCGAAAAACTATGCGGCTTTCTTGAAGAACATCACGTAGTAGGTGCGAACCGAGATCGTGATGAAGATGATCACGTACCACCGGATGTCGAGACTTAAAACCGCCGGAAAGAGCTTGGCCACAATCAGCCCCAGCATGAAAGCTGTAAAAGCCAGAAACTTTATGTCTAAAAGGTTGTTAAAGAGCTTTGCCCTCTCGTCCGCCCACTTGAAGAGACCCATAGCTTCCTCCTTCGTTTGCTTACTTCTCCATCATAGCAGGTATTCTCTTGATCCAACACCAGTGAAGAATTAGATGATAGCCGACAAGCAGACTTACGACGACACTGAAGACGATGTGGATTGCGAGCCAGCCATGTCTGCCCAGGGTTAAAAAATAACTCGCCTCAGAAAGCCCCCTTCCTCCCCTCAAGCCGGAGCCCAAAGGAAGAATCAGCCAGAGGACGACTCCCGAGACGAGCGATAAGAGAAAGGTAACCGCCGCCGCGATATCGACCACGATGTTTGTCTTGCATTTATCCCGTGCCATTTGCTTTACCTCCAATTTTTTTGGACGGTAAAACGCTTACAAAGATTTTACCATCACGTTTGCTATTGGGGTAAAGATAGCAGACAAAGCTGAGAGTGAGCTTAGGGTTGGGTGAGAAGAACTTGCTTCACACCGCTTGCCATAAATTTTGTTTGGCTAATGGTTGTAGAGCTAAGATAGCTACTCGACCTTCTTAAAGGTCTTTATGATGTCAGGAACGTCCTTTTCCATCTCCTTGTAGCCACTGCTAAGTTCTTTGTCGTTGAAATCGTATTGGACATCTGTTGGCCGTGAGTATCCGAATATCTCATCTTCACCTTCGTAGATTTTTTGCATGCCAATCATATCGGCATCGGCTTTCCCTTCCGTCTCCCATAGCTCCTTTGGGATATACGCAAATATATAGAAGAGCCCGCCGGTTCCTGAGCCCATTTTTTCAAAGGTTGCCTTGTGGCCAATCACAACCGTATTGTAGTTGTATTCAACGGAGTATTTGTCCTTCCAGTCGGAGGGAAAGGTCAGCTCAAAACCGTATTTTTCGTCCCGGTAGGTTAAAGTCCGCTCCCCCTTTTCAGCCGAATTTTTTGCGCACCCTGCGATGACAATGAAAAAAAGAACTAGCAATAAACATGTTATTTTCTTCATGTTCCCTCCGCTATGAAAAATATGTTGATTTGGAACAAGAGTAGCACTTCTCGGGAAATAAGAGAATCGAAAAAATCGATGACGAGATTTGTGATTCCAAAAACTGGCGGAGGGGGAGGGATTTGAACCCTCGAAGCCCGGATTAGGAGCTTAACGCTTTTCGAGAGCGCCGCCTTCGGCCACTCAGCCACCCCTCCGTTTTCGCCTTATAAGGTTAACGCCTTCTTGAGCTTTGGGCAATATAGCCTTAGCCCCTTTTGGCCGCAAAAAATTTTTGAAGGAGGTCCCGGTTTTCATCCTCTAAAACCCCGCTCCTAACCTTCAAACGGTGGTTGAGCCTGGGGTCATCGGTGATATTGAAGAGGGAGCCGGCCGCTCCAGCCTTCGAATCGAAGGCGCCAAAGACGAGTTCATCGATTCTGGCCTGGTAGATTGCCCCAGCACACATCGGGCAGGGCTCTTTGGTGACATATATCGTACAACCACTTAAGCGCCAGCGGCCCAGCTTT
>JBBIRY010000017.1:0-17185 GCA_037441605.1 Actinomycetota bacterium
TGATATTTTAGGGTTTGAGTTTGAGATGGGCCTCTTTCCGAACGTTCTCGATGAGGCCAAAGCCAAAGGGATAGACATCGCTCCCAAATACATACCGGCGGAAGTCTTTGACAAGCGGGCGGTGGAGAAGAATCAAGTGGTCTTTCACGACGTATCCTTCATTGAGGTCAAACCGATCATCAAGAAGAATAGCGTGGCGGTTGAGCTAACCGATTACTCCGTCTTCTACTCCCAAGACTCAATCCAGGGCGCTGAAACAACTCTTAAAGAGAAGCAGAGCAAGGTTGTCGTTGAAAAGGGGCAGATAGTAAAGGTGAGCAAGGATGCTCAAGGCATCGTCAGCCGCGAAGTCTTGACCAAAAACTGGACCGATTGGGTGGATTATTGGGCGGTAGACTTCAACTTTGAGAATAAGCGCGAGATAATTCGAGTGAAGAGCGAAGAGAGCGGCGAGACGGAAGAACTCTGGACGGGGGACTACATTTTCGAAAACGAATGGCAATCCTTCCGCACAAAGAAAGACCGCAGCTTGGAGCTGACCAGCGTCAGCCGCGAATGCGAACGCGGGCGGCGCAAACTTGCCGTAAAAGTGGTAGATATCTTCGGCAATGATACGATGAAGATCGTTGAGGTGGTTGTGTGAACAGAACAACGTCTCAAGAATTTATAAAACTTCTTAATGAGTCGGAGGGTTGTAATCTTGAATTTAAGACAGCCAAAAATAATTTTTCCACAGACCAAGACTTGCCTGATTATTGTGCAGCGCTAGCAAACGAAGGAGGGGGCAAACTTGTCTTAGGTGTCAAAGGTGATGTGGACAACAAGGAAGTCATCGGAACATCTGCTTTTTCTGGTACATATAACAAATTGCCCAATGAACTATTAAATAAGATTGGCATAAGAATAGACGTTGAAGAATTGGTCTACTGTGACAAGAGGGTACTTATTTTTCACATACCTTCTCGTAAGCCGGGAAATTTTATTAGATCTACTGGTAAGTATCGGATACCCATGCGCGCAGGGGAATCCCTTTGTGAAATGGATGATATAACCCTTAAAAAAATTCTGAAAGAAGATATTCCTGATTTTTCAGCTCAGCCAGTAAGTGGGATTGGTCTGGGCAGTTTAGATGAATCAGCTATACAAAAATTGAGGAATCTCTGCTTGGTAAAGACGGGGAACAAAAATTATGAAAACTGCTCTGATCAGCAGCTGCTTAAAGATATTGGTTTAATTAAAGATGGAATTATCAATTTCGCTGCTTTAATTCTACTTGGTAGAAAAGAAGTTTTAAGAGATTTTCTCCCGCAGGCTGAAATTGTTTTTGAATGGAGACAAGTTTCAAGCAAAATCGCTCATGACTATCGCAAAAACTGGCGAGACCCTTTCATAAACATCATTGACGAGATATGGGGTGAGCTTGGGAATCGTAATGTAAGGACCCCTTTTCAGCAGGGATTCCTTCAAAGAGAAATTTTAGCCTTTGATGAAAGGTCAATTCGTGAAGCTGTGCTTAATGCTGTTGCTCACCGCGACTATTCCATCAATGCACAATCTATTTTTATCTCGGCTTCACCTAATAGTTTTCTGATAGAAAGTCCTGGTGGGTTTTTACCAGGGGTTACCCCCGAAAATGCTATTTTTGAGAGAGCTTGGCGCAACAAAAGATTAGCTGAAGTCTTAGAAAAGACTGGTCTTGTTGAAAGATCCGGTCAGGGTTTAGACCTAATCTTCGAGCATTCCATAAGATCAGGGAAAGGGTTACCCGATCTTTCGCAAAGCACAGATCATTCGGTAAAGCTCTTTATCCCAACAACACTCATAGACCCAAGTTTTGTTCTATTTTTAGAAAAAATAATAAATGAAAAGCAAATTAGTTTGTCTTTTGAAGAAATGTTAGAGCTTGAAGACGTTAGAGCCAAAGGGGTGGTTTCAAAAATTGAGCATGCTAAGAAATTTTTAAAGCTAGGAATCATAGAAAAGCACGGCAGAACCAAAGGTTCGCGCTACATGCTTTCGCATCTTTTTTACGTTTACAGAGATAAGAAAGGTACCCATACTCGTTTAGTTGGCTTAGAGCGATCTAAATATAAAGAGCTCATTCTGGCGCACATAATAAAAAACGGCGAAGGGAAAATGAGCGAATTTTCTGAAGCTTTTCCGGAATTATCTACAGATAAGATTTCGAATTTACTACGCGACCTAAGAGCCGATGGCGCTGTATTGTTCGAAGGGTCTAAACGTGGTGGGCGCTGGGTCTTAAGGCCGTGATAAACATAAAACTAACATAAAAATAACATAAAACTAACATAAAACTAACATAAAACCAGAGGTAAAGTAATCCATTAGTATCTATTAAAAGCTATATAAAGCTATAAAACTACATAAAAGATAAGCTGAATAACAAAAAAATGGATTCTTCTTGCAAAAGGAAGAGAGTTATTTTGAAGCTCACCAATTAAAGACAAATTAGTTTGTCGATCATAAATTACAAAATATGATTGACAAAACTATTTGAGTCCAATAAGTGAGCGACAAAAACAGATAAAAGTAAAACAAGGATATCAACCTTAAGAAGTTGAGGTAAATTTTGGCCTTGCATCCAGATTTTCCAGAATCACCTTATCAGATACTCGATCCGGCCATTCGCTGGTTTCCGGCCGATGAGGCTTTGCGCGAAACCGGCATGGATAAGCTGATGCCGCCTTTGGTCTCCGAACTTAGGAAATTGGTAAAGACGTGGCGCGATAGCGGTTATTCGGGAGCCACTGAAACCAGCCGAACTCTTTTAAGCTGGTGGTTCGTTGCCCCACATCTTCTGCCCAAATCCGATGGTAGTATGTTTGAATTCAAATACTATTTCGGTCAGCGCGAGGCTTTAGAGACTATTATCTATCTTTATGACGTGGTGGGTGTAAGGGATAAGTACGATCTGATGCGCTTTGATAGCTCCGGGCTGGTTTCAACCGGTATGTTCGATGAGAGTTGGCGCCGTTTTGTGGTTAAGATGGCGACCGGCAGCGGCAAGACAAAGGTATTAAGTCTCGTTTTGGCCTGGAGCTACTTCCATAAGCTCTACGAAGAGGGCTCCATGCTGTCTCGCAATTTTCTGGTCATCGCTCCCAACATCATAGTCTTGGACCGCATCTATAAGGATTTTGCGGGCTTGCGCATCTTTTTCGAAGACCCGATTCTGCCCGAAAACGGTTTCGGTGGGCGAGATTGGAGGAGCGACTTTCAGCTCACGCTTCATCGTCAAGACGATGTTCGGGCAACCAAAGGGGTCGGCAATATCTTTCTGACCAACATTCACCGAGTCTATGCCGGAAATGATAGCGTACCTTCGCTGGGTGACGACGATTTGAGGGATTACTTCTTGGGCAAGCGGCCAAGCGGGGGAACGACTGATTCTAAAGTTGATCTGGGGATGATAGTTAGAGATATCGATGAACTTGCCGTATTAAACGACGAAGCGCATCACATCCACGACCCCGGCATGGCTTGGTTCAAGTCGATAGAGGATATCCACAATCGCTTGAAACAGAAGGGGTCGGCCCTCTCTTTGCAGGTGGATGTAACCGCCACGCCAAAGCATAACAACGGGGCGATCTTTGTGCAAACCGTGGCCGACTATCCCTTAGTGGAGGCCATCTCGCAAAACGTGGTCAAACACCCGGTTTTGCCCGATGCCCCGAGCCGGGCCAAATTGGTCGAGAGGAAAAGCGCCAAATATACCGAGAAGTATGCCGACTATATAGACCTTGGCGTTGTCGAGTGGCGCAAAGCTTATACCGAGCATGAGAAGATGGGCAAGAAGGCCATCCTCTTCATAATGACCGATGATACCAAGAACTGTGATGACGTGGCCGAATACTTAAAGGGCAATTATCCCGACCTTAAAGACGCGGTTCTGGTAATCCATACCAAGAAGAACGGAGAGATATCCGAATCCACTTCAGGCAAAGGCAAAGAAGAGCTGGAGCTGCTGCGCAAGCAGGCCAACGAGATAGATGATCCGGCCAGTTCCTATAAGGCCATCGTCTCGGTCATGGTGCTCAAAGAGGGCTGGGATGTTAGAAATGTAACCACCATCGTCGGCCTTAGAGCCTATTCCGCCAAAAGCAATATTTTGCCGGAGCAGACGCTTGGGCGGGGCTTGCGCAAGATGTATCCAGGCGAGGTTGAGGAATACGTAAGCGTGGTCGGGACCAACGCTTTCATGGAGTTTGTCGAGTCGATCCAGGCTGAGGGCGTTGTTTTGGAGCGCCGAGCCATGGGTGAGGGAACAGGGCCGAAGGCTCCGCTGGTTGTAGAGGTTGATAAAGATAATGTGAAGAAAGATATCGAGGCTTTGGATATCGAGATTCCGGTTATGACCCCGCGCATCTATCGGGAATACAAAAACCTCAGAGACCTTGACCCCTGCAAGTTCAAGTACGAACGGGTGGCTTTGAAGCGTTTCAGCGAGGAGGAGCAGCGAGAGATCGTCTTCAAAGATATAACCACCGGCGAGGTGACGCATACAACCGTTTTGGATGGCACAGGAATAGCGGATTATCGCAGTGTGATTGGATATTTTGCCCAGACCATAATGAAAGACCTAAGGCTTGTTAGCGGTTATGACGTTCTATATGGTGAGGTTAAAAAATTTGTGCAGTCGTATCTCTTCGATCAGCCGGTTGATCTGGAAGATCCAAACACGCTTCGCAATCTTTCGGAGCTGGTCGCCACCAAGACTCTGCTTGAAGTCTTTAAAAGAGAGATAAATGCTTTGACGGTGCGGGATAGAGGGGATGCGGAGATTAGGGATATGATAAAGCTACGCAAGACACGGCCCTTCGTTGCGAAAGAGCAGGGCTATCTTGTTTCTAAAAAAAGTGTCTTTAATCGCATCATTGGAGACAGTCACTTTGAGCTAATTTTTGCCAGCTTCTTGGAGGACTCCGAAGATGTGGTCTCGTATACTAAGAATTATTTGGCGGTTCAGTTCAAGCTGGATTATGTAAATGCGGACGGCTTCATTTCAAATTATTTTCCCGATTTCCTCGTAAAGCTATCAGATAGGCACATTGTAATCGTCGAGACCAAGGGCCAAGAGGATTTGGACGTACCGCTCAAGATGGCGAGGCTCACTCAGTGGCGCGATGATGTCAACAGGACACAAGACGAGGTTAAGTTCGACTTTGTCTATGTTGATCAGGAGAGTTTCGATAAGTTCAAGCCATCTTCATTTGGACACCTTATGGAAGGTTTTAAGGAATACAAGCAATAGGCCCCGAATCTAAATCAGAAGGCAGTTGTCAATTGCAACACTCCAGCCCCCGGGATTTAAAACGCCATATCATTTTTAGGCCGAAGTGCAGTTGCCGGTCGCCCGTCGCCAGAAGCCAGTCAAAAAGCAGACATCAGACGCCAGTAGTCAGTAAAAACAAGTGCTTTTATAAAAACTGGAGTCTGACGACGGGCAACTGATATCAACCAACGGTTGACATCTCCCAGCCCCTTCTGCTATTCTTTCAAAGTTCCAAAATTAAATATGCAAAACCGAAGACAGCAGGCGCCTTAATGGCTTAATATCCCGCCGAGGTTAAAGAGATAAACCACTCAACCTTTGGCAACGCTGTCCAAAGGTTTATTTTTTTACTCCGCTTTAAGCGGGCAGGGTCCGCCTTAAGGCGGGAAAGGAGTCAATATGGCAAGACCGGAAAAGGTTGCCGCAGTAGAAGAAATCAAAAATAAGATGGGAAGATCCAAGGTCGTGGTTTTGGCCGATTTCAGCGGTCTTAGCGTCTTGAAATTCTCCAATTTAAGAAGGGAGCTCTCCAAGGCGAACAGCGAATGCAAGGTCTTTAAGAACAAGATGATCGCCATCGCTACCAAAGAAGATAACTTGGAAGGTCTGGCCGATCTGCTTAGCGGCTCAACAGCTCTTATTTTCGGTTATGAAGACGAGATCACCGCTCCCAAGCTATTAACCAAATTTGCCAAAGATATAAAAGAGCTCAAGATCAAGGGCGGAATCCTCTCCGGTAAGGTCGTCGGCCCCGAAGGGGTCAAGGATATCGCAACCCTGCCCTCCTTCGAAGAACTGCTCGCCAAACTTATGGGCAGCATGAGCTCGCCGATATCCGGTTTCATGAATGTGGCAAACGGCCCTATCCGCGGCTTTGTAACCGCGCTCGATGCGGTGGCCAAACAGAAAGCTTAAAGATAAATAGCAAATCTTTCTTCACGTTAAGGAGGTGAACAACTTGGCAACAAAAAAACTATCCAAAGAGGATATCTTGGAAGCGATCAAGGAGATGAGCGTACTTGAACTCTCCGAACTCGTCAAAGAGATGGAAGAGGTCTTCGGCGTAAGCGCCGCCGCTCCGATGGCAGTAGCCGCTGTGGCCGCTCCGGCCGGAGAAGCCGCCGCCGCTGAGGAGAAATCCTCCTTCGACGTCATCTTGACAAATGCTGGTGCTCAGAAGATTCAGGTCATCAAAGAGGTTAGGGCGATTACTAGCCTGGGTCTCAAAGAGGCCAAGGATCTGGTAGATGGTGCTCCCAAGCCCGTTAAAGAGGACGTTAACAAAGAGGAAGCCGATAAGATCAAGGCCCAGCTCGAAGGGGCGGGCGCTACCGCCCAGATCAAATAGTTAAGAGAAAAAAATCGGTCAAACCAGAAACCTTAAAAAAGGTGAGTTGGGCTGGCCGATTTTTCTTGACTTGGAGTTACTTATTTGGTAAACTCCACTTTTGCATTTTTAACTATTCCCCCCGCTTAAGGAGTGATAACTAGGTGCAAAAACCAAGTTCTCGCGTAAGAGACCGCAGAAGTTTTGGCAAAATCCCCGAAATTTTAGAATTACCCAATTTAATAGCGGTCCAGAAGGACTCTTTTGATTGGCTGACCGGCGATGGTTTGAGCGAAGCTTTACGCGAAGTATCGCCGATCGAAGATTTTACGGGAAACCGGGCACTTGAATTTGGCGGGCATCATTTTGGAGAGATAAAGATAACCAAGGGCGAATGTAGGGAGAAGGATATGACCTACGGTGCTCCCCTCTACGCTCAAGCGAGATTCATCAACAAAGAGACCGGAGAGATTCGCGAACAAGATGTATATATGGGCGAATTTCCCATCATGACCGAGAATGGCACCTTCATCATCAACGGCACCGAGCGGGTTGTCGTCAACCAGTTTGTCCGCTCACCCGGCGTCTACTTCGATCAAGAGGTGGACAAACTCTCCGATAGGATTATCACCTCGGCCAAGGTCATCCCCAATCGGGGAGCTTGGCTCGAGTTTGAGATCGACAAGCGCGACATGGTCTTTGTTAGGATCGACCGCAAGCGCAAGCAATCGGTCACCTTGCTCTTAAAGGCCTTAGGCTTTGGCGGCAACGAGGATATCCTAAACCTTTTGGAAGGCGCCCAGTGCGTCAAAAACACCCTAGAGAAGGATAATACCGAGAGTCAAGAAGAGGCTCTGATAGAAATATATAAGAAGCTGCGTCCGGGCGAGCCTCCCACGGTCGATGGGTCAAGGAGTTTACTCGAATCGCTCTTCTTTAACCCCCAGCGCTATAATTTGGCCAAGGTCGGCCGCTATAAGATCAATAAAAAGCTGGAGCTTAGCGTCGGCGACGATGTGACCGTGCTGACCAAAAACGATCTCTTGGAGATAGTCAAATATCTGGTCCGTCTCCATCAAGGCATTGGCGAAATCGACGATATCGATCACCTCGGAAACAGAAGGGTGCGCACCGTCGGCGAGCTGATCCAAAACCAATTCAAGATCGGTCTTTCGCGTATGGAGAGAGTCGTCCGCGAGCGGATGACCACCTTGGATTTGGAATCGATCACCCCTCAATCGCTGATAAACATCCGTCCCATCGTGGCATCGCTCAAAGAATTCTTCGGAAGCAGTCAGCTTTCCCAATTCATGGATCAGACCAATTCCCTTTCGGGCTTAACCCACAAGAGGCGTCTTTCTGCCTTGGGGCCGGGCGGACTCTCGCGCGAGCGGGCCGGCTTTGAGGTGCGCGACGTTCACCCCTCTCACTATGGCCGGATGTGTCCGATCGAGACTCCGGAAGGTCCTAACATCGGTCTGATCGGATCGCTTTCGACCTATGCCCGCATCAACGATCTCGGATTCATCGAAACCCCTTATCGCAAAGTCGAGGGGGGCAAGGTGACCAAAGATATCAATTACCTCACTGCCGACGAGGAAGACAAATATATCATCGCCCAAGCCAACGCCGCCTTTAAAGAGGACGGAAGCTTTGTCGAAGATAAGGTCTTGGTCCGCGTTCACAACCCCTTGAAGAAGGTTGACGAGGTTCGCATGGTCGACCCGACTGAGGTCAATTACATGGACATCTCACCGTCTCAAATAGTCAGCGTCTCGACTTCCCTCATACCCTTCTTAGAGCATGACGACGCCAACCGAGCCCTGATGGGCTCCAACATGCAGCGTCAGGCCGTCCCTCTCGTTCGGGCCCAGGCTCCCTTGGTCGGGACCGGCGTCGAGCATCGGGCGGTCAAGGATGCAGGAGAGGTCTTGGTGGCCAAGGCGGATGGAGTCATCAAGAAGGTCGATGCAAACCGCGTCGAAGTCGAATTCAAAGGCGGCTCTGAGGTATACGAACTCGATAAATTCCGCCGTTCCAACCAAGGCACCTGCATAAATCAGAAACCGATCGTCTCCGAAGGAGAAAAGGTCAAAGCCGGATCGGTCATTGCCGACGGCTCTGCGACCGATATGGGCGAGCTCGCGCTCGGCCAGAACCTGCTCGTAGCCTTCATGCCCTGGGAAGGCTATAACTACGAGGATGCTATCGTGCTCAGCGAGCGCCTGGTCAAAGAGGACATTTTGACCTCGATCCATATCGAAGAGTTCGAGGTGGAAGCGCGCGATACCAAGCTTGGCCCCGAAGAGATCACTCGCGAGGTGCCCAACGTGGGCGAGGAAGCTCTCAAAGATATCGACGAGGAGGGGATAATCCGGGTTGGCGCCGAGGTCACTCCGGGAGACATCTTGGTCGGCAAAGTCACCCCCAAGGGCGAAACCGAGCTCACGGCCGAGGAGAAGCTCCTTCGCGCCATCTTCGGCGAGAAGGCGCGCGAGGTCCGCGATACCTCGCTCAAGATCCCGCACGGCGAGGGCGGTATCGTCATTGATGTAAAGATATTCTCCCGCGAGAATGGCGACGAGCTTTCTCCGGGCGTAAATAAGCTGGTTCGGGTCTATGTGGCCCAAAAGAGGAAGATATCGGAAGGCGACAAGCTCGCCGGCCGTCACGGCAACAAGGGCGTCATCTCCAAGATTCTGCCCGAAGAGGACATGCCCTTCACCAAGGACGGTACCCCGGTCGATATAATCTTAAACCCGCTCGGCGTCCCCTCCCGTATGAACTTGGGTCAGATCTTGGAGACCCACTTGGGCTGGGCGGCCAAGGTCGGCTGGAGCGATGACGCAAAGCCGGCCAAGGGTTCAGTCTTTGTGGCCACTCCCGTCTTCGACGGAGCGACCGAAAGTGAGATCAAAGGGGCCTTGAGTAAAGCGGGCCTTCCCGAAAGCGGCAAGGCCAAACTATACGACGGGCGAACCGGCGAACCCTTCAGCGAAGATATTACCGTCGGATATATATATATGTTAAAACTGCTTCACTTGGTCGACGACAAGATCCACGCTCGCTCGACCGGACCATATTCGCTCATCACCCAGCAGCCGCTCGGCGGTAAGGCCCAATTCGGCGGCCAGCGCTTCGGTGAGATGGAGGTCTGGGCTCTGGAAGCTTATGGGGCGGCTTGTACTCTGCAGGAGATCCTGACCGTCAAATCGGATGATGTTTCGGGGCGCGTCAAGACCTACGAGGCTATCGTCAAGGGCGAAAATATCCCCGAATCGGGCTTGCCCGAATCCTTTCGGGTTCTGGTCAAGGAGATGCAGAGTCTCTGCTTGAACGTTCAAGTTCTCTATGAAGAGGGCAACGAAGTTGAGTTCAAGACGATAGAGGAGGACTTAGACCGCAAGAACGAAGAGGAGAGAGGACTCGATCTCATCAGCGCCAAAGTTCACGAGGAGCTCTTAATAGATTCGGGCCTCGGCGAGGAGGAGGAGTCCAAGGATATCGAGAACGACGAGATGGATGATGATGAGTCTGAGGTGATCGAGGGCTTCGAGACCGCCGATGACTTGGAGTCGCTGGAGGTGGACTCCGAAGATGAGTAATGAAGCCAGGCACACACACGAGGGGGTAAAGAACTTGCACGACCTTAGCAACTTCGATGCTTTGAAGATAAGCATCTGCTCTCCCGAACAGATAAGAAGCTGGTCGAGCGGGGAGGTCAAGAAGCCCGAGACGATCAACTACCGCACGCTCAAGCCCGAAAAGGACGGTCTCTTCTGCGAGAAGATCTTCGGTCCGACCAAGGACTGGGAGTGCTATTGCGGCAAATATAAGAAGATCCGTTTCAAGGGGATCATCTGCGAACGCTGCGGCGTCGAGGTAACACGGGCCAAGGTCAGGCGCGAGAGGATGGGCCACATTGAGCTGGCCGCTCCCGTCGCTCACATCTGGTATTTTAAGGGCGTACCTTCGCGCATGGGCTATCTTCTCGATATCTCGCCCAAGGATTTGGAGCGCGTTCTATACTTTTCCTCCTACATGGTTACGAATGTCAAGAGCGACCAGATAAAAGAGGATCACTCCATGCTCAAAGAAGAGCTGGAACAAGAGATAATCGAGCTGGAAGAGGGTCTGAAAGTCAGACTCAAGGAGCTTGAGGAGGAGAGAGAGGAGTCCCTTTCGGCCGAGTCTATGGAAGATCAAGCCGAAGAGGGGGAGGCCAAACCGCTTACCAAGACCGAAATCAAGCAGATCGAGACGAGGTACAGGGACGCCGTCAGAAACGCCGAAGTCGAGGCGGCCAAACGGATCGACTGGGCCAAGTATGTCTTTGAAGGTCTCCATGAGGTAAAACCGAAGCAACTCATCGCCGACGACCGGCTCTTCAGGGACCTTCGGATGAAATACGGTGACTATATCGAGGGCGGCATGGGCGCCGAGACGATATACAGTCTTTTGACCAAGATGGATCTTGAATCAGAGGTAACCGAACTTCGGGAAGTGGTCAGAAACTCAAAGGGTCAAAAACATGATCGCGCGGTCAAGCGTCTCAAAGTCATGAACGCCTTTTTGAGATCGGGCAACAAGCCCGAGTGGATGGTCCTTTCGACCGTTCCGATCATCCCGCCCGACTTGCGTCCGATGGTTCAGCTCGATGGCGGCCGTTTTGCCACCTCCGATCTTAACGATCTATATAGAAGGGTCATCAACCGCAACAACCGTTTAAAGAGACTCCTTGATCTGGGGGCTCCCGAGATAATTGTCAACAATGAGAAGAGGATGCTTCAAGAGGCCGTCGATGCCCTCTTCGACAACAGCCGAAGAGCAAGGCCGGTTACCGGACCCGGAAACCGGCCACTCAAGTCCTTGAGCGATATGCTTAAAGGAAAACAGGGCCGTTTTCGTCAAAACCTGCTCGGAAAACGCGTCGATTACTCGGGCCGCTCGGTCATTGTCATCGGTCCCGATCTCAAACTTCATCAGTGCGGCTTGCCCAAAGTGATGGCCTTAGAGCTCTTCAAGCCCTTCGTCATGAGACGCTTGGTCGAGCGGGGCCACGCACAGAATATCAAGAGCGCAAAGCGGATGGTCGAAAAGGCCAAGCCGATAGTCTGGGATATCTTGGAAGAGACGATTACGGCCCATCCCGTTCTCTTAAACAGGGCGCCTACCCTCCACCAACTCGGCATCCAGGCCTTTGAGCCTATATTGATCGAGGGCAAGGCGATCCAGGTTCATCCCTTGGTCTGCACCGCCTTCAACGCCGACTTTGACGGCGACCAGATGGCTGTTCATTTGCCGCTATCCTTGGAAGCTCAAGCCGAGTCGCGCATTCTAATGCTCTCGGCCCATAACGTTCTCTCGCCGGCTCACGGCCGGCCGCTGGCCACCCCGACCCAGGATATGGTCCTAGGCTGTTTTTATCTGACGGCAAGCCGCGACGGCTGCAAAGGCGAAGGTTCGGCTTTCTCCTCGCCGGAGGAGGCAGTCTTGGCCTATATGAGCGGCGACGTCGATCTTCAAGCCAAGGTCAAGGTGAAAATGGACGGCGAGCTTAGGGACACCACCACCGGCCGGATCATCTTCAACGAGGTTTTGCCGGATGATTATCCCTTTATCAATTATGAGGCCAACAAGAAGCAGCTCACCGATATCGTGGCCGACTGCGTCGACAAGTATGACCGGGCCAAGATGGCCGAGATACTCGACTCTCTCAAGAGGCTCGGCTTCGACTACTCGACCAAGGCCGGCCTGACCATAAGCGTCGACGACATCGTAGTGCCGCCGAACAAAAGGGCTCTTTTGGATGTGCCCGAAGAGGCGGTCGAGAAGGTCGAGCGGCAGTATCGCCGCGGCCTCATCACCAACGAGGAGCGCCACCAGAAGGTGGTCGATATTTGGACCAAGGCGACCGAGGACGTCAGCCGGGCCATGGAGGAGAACTTTGATAAGTTCAACCCCATTTATATGATGGCTCAATCGGGAGCCCGCGGTAACTTAAAGCAGATCCGTCAGCTGGCCGGTATGAGGGGACTCGTCGCCAACCCCAAGGGAGATATCATCGACCGTCCCATCAAAGCCAACTTTCGCGAGGGTCTGACCGTTTTGGAATACTTCATCTCCACTCACGGCGCCAGAAAGGGTCTGGCCGACACCGCACTTAGGACTGCCGATTCGGGTTATCTTACCCGTCGTCTGGTTGACGTGGCTCAAGAGGTCATCGTCCGCGAGGATGACTGCGGTACGACCGAAGGCATCCCAACCCGGGTCATCGATGATGACGGGAATATTTATTCAGGTCTCATCGGTCGCTGCGCTTTGGATGACGTAGTTAACCTCAAGACCGAAAAGGTAATAGTTGCGGCCGGCGGAGCCATCGGACCCGTTGAGGCCGAGAGGATAAAGAAGGCCGGCATAACCGAGGTCATGGTGAGGTCGGCTATGGCTTGCAAGGCCAAGTTCGGCATCTGTAAGACCTGCTATGGTTGGGATTTGGCCCAGCGGGGCATGGTCGATTTCGGCACCGCCGTCGGCATCATCGCCGCCCAGTCGATCGGTGAACCGGGAACCCAGCTCACCATGCGTACCTTCCATACGGGAGGCGTGGCCGGTGAGGACATCACTCATGGTCTTCCCCGCGTGGTCGAACTTTTTGAGGCGAGGAAACCCAAGGGTCAGTCGCAGATCGCAGAGATAGACGGGACCGTCAGCATCAAGGAGACCGACAAGCACAGAAAGATCACCATAACCGGAAGCGAAGGCAAGGAGAAGGCCTATCAGGTCTCCCGCCGCTCCCGTCTGAAAGTTACCGAAGGCGATCAGGTCAAAGCGGGCGATCAGCTCACCGAAGGTTCGCTCAATCCTCATGATATCTTGGCCATCAAGGGCAAACAGGCGGTTCAGCTCTTCTTAGTCGAACAGGTCCAGGAGGTCTATCGCTCCCAGGGCGTCGATATCCACGACAAGCACATCGAGGTCATCGCAAGGCAGATGCTTCGCAAGCTTCAGATAGTCCGTCCGGGCGATACCGACTTTATGACCAGCCAGCTTGTCGATCAGGTCAAGCTCGATGATGAGAATGCCAAGACCGAAGAAGCCGGGGGCAAAGAGGCTACCGCCAAGCAGGTTCTACTCGGTATCACCAAGGCCTCGCTTGCTACCGATAGCTTCCTTTCGGCCGCCTCCTTCCAGGAGACGACGAGAGTCCTCACGGAAGCGGCCATCGCCGGAAAAGTCGATCCGCTCTTGGGGCTGAAAGAAAATGTTGTCATCGGTAAATTGATACCGGCTGCAACCGGTATGAATCGTTACCGCAATATCGATATCGAACTGATCAATCCCCTGGTCACCGAGAGGGAGATTGAGGCCGAGATCTTTTCGAAAGAAGAGGCAGAAGAAGTTGACATCGAGCTCTAACAGTGTTATCTTTTATCGCTGTGCCCAAGAGATAATATGAGCATGTAGGGGATAGAAGGAGAATAATGCCTACAGTAAATCAGTTGGTTAGAAAGAGCAGAAAGAGCATAGAGAAGAAGAAGAGCACTCCGGCTCTGAATGAGTGTCCGCAGAAGAGGGGGGTCTGCACCCGCGTCTATACCACCACTCCCAAGAAGCCGAACTCTGCCTTGAGGAAAGTAGCCAGGGTTCGCTTGACTCACGGCATGGAAGTAACCGCATACATTCCTGGCATCGGACACAATCTCCAAGAGCACTCTGTCGTTCTGATCAGGGGAGGCCGCGTCAAAGATCTGCCCGGCGTCCGTTATAAGATAATCAGGGCTGCCCTCGATACGACCGGGGTTGCCAACCGTAAGCAAGCCCGGTCCAAGTATGGGGCCAAGACCCCCAAACAATAAGATTTAAGCTTAAGCGAAAGAAGGAGAGTCATGCCAAGAAAGGGCCCAGTTCAAAAGAGAGTAGTTACCAAAGATCCGGTATATAACGATGTATTGGTGGCCCAACTCATAAATAGTATCCTTCAAGACGGCAAGAAGGGGCTGGCCGAAAGCGTCGTTTATGAGGCCTTTGACATCATCCAGAAAAAGACGGGAAGCTATCCGGCCGACGTCTTAAGAAAGGCAGTCGAAAACGTCCGTCCGATTCTGGAAGTAAAGTCGAGGAGGGTCGGCGGGGCCAACTATCAGGTTCCGGTCGAGGTTCCCCAGAGAAGGTCGGTCACGCTGGCCATGCGCTGGATCACCGGCTTTTCAAAAGCGAGAAACGAAAAGAGGATGTGTGAGAGGCTAGCTGGAGAGCTAATGGATGCGGCAAACAGCACCGGCTCTTCAATCAAGAAGAAAGAAGATATTCGCAAGATGGCCGAGGCCAACCGCGCCTTTGCCCACTACCGTTGGTAAAATACTTTATTTGGAGATAATTCTTAAAGCATGAAGAAGATACCATTAGAACGAGTCAGAAACATAGGGATCATGGCCCACATCGACGCCGGCAAGACGACTACAACCGAGCGTATACTCTACTATACCGGCAAGGTCCACCGCATGGGCGAGGTCCACGAGGGCAGCGCCGTCATGGACTGGATGGTCCAAGAGCAGGAGAGGGGCATCACCATCACCTCTGCCGCCACCACCTCATTCTGGAATGATCATAGAATAAATATTATAGACACTCCCGGGCACGTGGACTTTACCGTAGAGGTCGAACGTTCCCTTCGGGTCTTGGACGGAGCGGTTGCCACTTTCTGCGCGGTCGGCGGCGTCGAGCCTCAATCCGAGACGGTCTGGCGTCAGGCCGACAAATATCAGGTTCCTCGCATCGCCTATGTCAACAAGATGGATAGGACCGGGGCCGACTTCTTCATTGTCGTTGATAACATCAAGAAGAGGCTCGGAGCCAATCCAGTGCCGATTCAGCTTCCTATCGGCAAAGAGGCCGATTTTCAGGGCATCATCGATCTGGTCGAGATGAGGGCCACCTTCTATCTGGACGATCTTGGCAACAAGATGGAGGAGAGGGAGATTCCCTCCGAGATGATGGCCGAGGCCGAGGAGTATCGTAACGCTTTAGTAGAGGCCATCGCCGATCAGGATGATGACTTCATGGCCAAGTATCTGGAAGGCGTCCAAGTTACCGCCGATGAAATAAAGAAGGTGCTCCGCAAGGCGACAATAAACGTGGCCGTCATTCCGGTCATCTGCGGCTCATCCTTCAAGAACAAGGGTGTCCAGAAGCTTTTGAACGCGGTCGTCGATTATCTTCCCTCGCCGCTTGATCTGCCCCCCGTCGAGGGGATCAACCCCAATACCGAAAAGGCTGAGGTCAGAAAGTCGGAAGAGTCCGAACCCTTTGCGGCCCTGGCCTTCAAGATCATGAACGATCCATACGTCGGCAACCTCACTTTCTTTAGGGTCTACTCAGGGAAGCTTGAGGCCGGCTCATATATTTTGAATTCAACCAAGGATAAGAAGGAGCGGATCGGCCGCATCCTTCTGATGCACGCAAATCACAGAGAAGATTTAAACGAGGTCGTAGCCGGAGATATCGCGGCCGCCGTCGGCCTCAAGTCGGCCACCACGGGCGATACCCTCTGTGACGCAGACAAGCCGATCATCTTGGAGTCGATGGTCTTTCCCGAGCCGGTTATCTCGGTTGCCATCGAGCCCAAGACCAAGGCCGACCAAGAGAAGCTCGGCCTCTCTTTGGAGAAACTGGCCAAAGAGGATCCCACCTTCAAGGTGACCAGTAACCCCGAGACCGGTCAGACGATTATCTCCGGCATGGGCGAACTGCATCTGGAGGTCATTGTCGACCGCCTCCTTCGCGAGTTCAAAGTCGGCGCGAACGTTGGAAAACCTCAGGTCGCCTACCGCGAAACGATCAGAAAGCCCGTCGCTAACATCGAGGGCAAGTATATCCGTCAGACCGGCGGGCGCGGCCAGTTTGGTCATGTCATGATAGATATAGAGCCTAGCGAGCCCGGAGCGGGCAGCGAATTTGTCGATAAGATTACCGGCGGCGTTGTGCCAAGAGAGTACATCCCGGCCGTGGAGAAAGGCGTCATGGAAGCCTTGGAGACCGGCGGGCTAGCCGGTTACCCGGTCGTCGATGTCAAGATTACCTTGCACGATGGCTCCTTCCACCCGGTCGATTCTTCGGAGATCGCCTTCAAGATAGCCGCCTCCATGGCTTTCAAGGATGCTTACGCCAAGGCGGGGGCCGTCCTTTTGGAGCCGCTGATGTCGGTTGAGGTCATCTCGCCCGAGGAGTACATGGGCGATGTCATCGGCGATTTGAACAGCCGCCGTGGCCGCATCGAAGGTCTTGAGCCAAGGGGCAACTCACAAGTGATTCGGGCCTTCGTTCCCTTGAGCGAGATGTTCGGTTATGCGACCGACCTTCGTTCCAAAACTCAAGGACGGGCCACCTATACCATGCAGTTTGAGCGCTACGAGGAAGTTCCGGGCAATATTGCCAAAGAGATAGTAAGCAAAATAAAGGGAGAGTAGGTCTCCCTTAAAAGGACCCTTTAAGGAGGAATAATGGCTAAAGAGAAATTTGAAAGAACAAAGCCGCACATGAATATCGGTACCATCGGTCACGTC
>JBBIRY010000018.1:0-16458 GCA_037441605.1 Actinomycetota bacterium
TTAGTTGAAACTTCGGTCCCAGCGGTTACATTTCCCCCCAGCCTTAAAAAGGGCTGACAAGAAGCATAAGATAATAAAATAAAAGTGCTTCTTCTAAAACGAAAATGAACGGTAACCGAGTTAATGGCTCCGGCTTGGGTAGTGTTTTCTAAGTTGTAATAGTCTCTTTGTTGAGAACCGCTTGAGGTATAAACATAGGTGCTACCGTTATCCGCCAATATATCATCGACCTTGTCCCAATGATCCCCACTAGACGGATATTGACTGTTAATACCAGTGAGATCCCCTGCCGCGTTTGGTCTTAAGGTGAGCGTGGCCGCCTGGGCCCTTTGGGGTAAAACCACTCCGATCAGGCCGACCGTCAGCCCGGCTATCATGAAGAGGGCGGTTGAAACGGCCACAAACTTCTTTCTGAAATTACTCTTCAAAAACCTGTTTCTTCTCATCTTGCCTTCCGATTTTTCTGGCGCCCTTGCGAGCGATCGAAAACTTTTGCGGATAAGCGTCGTAAAATTTATTATACTACATATGACGAACGATCAATTCATCTTCATCTCCGAGCAGAAAAATTTTTGGCTCTTTCAGGAGATTCGTCATGAACGGTTCTTCTTTTGTGATGCCTTTTTTGAACTCGGATTCGTCTGTAATTAAATAGTTGATCTCTCGCTTAAGTGACTTCTCAAGTAACGATAACTTTTTAAGTAACGTGCTTTCATCTATCTTCCCTAATATAAAGAGATCGATATCGCTTGCGGCTCGTTCTTTCTTTGCGGCAAATGACCCGTAAAGAAAGGCGAACTTAATCCCTTGAATGTGAAGGAGAGCATCTCTGATTGCTCTCTCTGCGCCAATTGTTTTAAACACGAGTGATTTTCGATAACCCAGTAACTTAATAGTATTTGAACGAGCTTTTTTAAGAGTCAGTCTTATCACAAGTCGTAGATAATCTAAGAAACAGCGTAAGACAACAAATAACTACTCATCACTGCGAGTCAAATCATCGAGGGCCGCTTTCAGCTCGACAAACTCGGCCAAGCTCAAGGTCTCACCCCTGGCCTTAGGATCGATTCCGACCATCTTTAAGGCTGAGCTTAGTCTGTCCTTTTCGATGCCGGCGGAATAAAGTGCATTTGAAAGCGTCTTTCTCCTTTGGCCAAAGACCGCCCCGATCAGATCGAAGAGACCTTTGTAGTCGTCCACATGCACCTTGGGTTTAACCAGGCGCGTCAACTTGACGACGGCCGAATCGACCTTGGGAGACGGCAAGAAGACCGTCCTTGGCACACCAAAGAGGATTTTGGCGGCGGCATGAAACTCAATCTTCAAAGAGAGATGCCCGTAATCCTTGGAACCTGGCTTAGCAACCATCCGCATCGCCATCTCCCTTTGGACCATGACGACCATCTCTTGAATGGAGGGAAACTCTTCGAGCAATTTGACGACGAGCGGGGCAGAAATATTATAGGGCAGATTGGAGACGACCTTATTTGGGCTGAGAGGAAGATCGCTTAGGGCAAGCTTCATGGCATCCTTTGCGATCAAATGAAGATTGGGAAGGCAGGCAAAGTTATCATTTAAGATTCCCAAAAACTTCTTATCGTACTCGACTGCGATTACTTGAGCTTTTGTAGCTAAGAGATGTTCGGTCAGACTGCCGATGCCCGGCCCTATCTCCAAAACGATATCATCGGACTTAACCTTCGCCGCAAGGATTATTTTTTTGAGGATGTTCTGGTCGATCAAAAAGTGCTGGCCCAGCCGTTTGGTTAAATGTATGCCGGCTTCGTTTAATATTTGAATGGTTTTGGCGGGCGTTCCTATCGCCATGTGCGCCTCGCTCGTAATGGATAAAGATGAGTTTAGCACAAAGGATGGATGAGGTTAATCCTCTAGGATGTGAACGGTGACCTTGCGGCGGCCGAAGCGGATGGCCTCATCGTAGGTCTCGTAGCAGAGGTCAATGCGACTGCCTTTGATGGCCCCGCCAGTGTCGAGCGCCATCGCCTCACCGTAGCCTTCGACAAAGACCTTGGTACCGAGGGGAATCACTCTGGGATCGACGGCCACGATGCCAAAACCCGCCTTGGCACCGGTGGCGGTGATGTAACCGCAATCGAAACCCGGGGTATAGGCGGTAGCGGTTAGGGTGATCGTCTTTTTGATCTTAAGATCACTTGGAGGCGGCTCCTTGGAAATGATCTCCCTCGGCGCGCCCCGGTCGGGCAAGTAGGCGAGCTTTCTGGGTGAATCGGTCTTGGCGAGCCCGTAGAGACGGATGGCCTTGATGACCATGCCCGTCTTAATCGGTTCATCCGGATCGTTGAATGTTAGATCGAAGCTGCCATGCTCGGCCTTTTTGCTCTCTAAGAACTCGCCGACGCTGTTGGCCGTGGTATTTACTACCCTCTTCTCCTCGCCGACGATGAAGGTTACCGTCTTTTCCCGGTTCAAAACGACGATGAGGCCATCTTTCAAGGGAGCGGTCGGCTCAAGGCTCAGCCAATCGCCCTCTGAAAGGGTTATGTCTCTCTCGCGAAGCAAGCCTTCAACATTGGAGGCAAAAGAAAATACGGTTTTGCCCTCTCCGTTGATTGATAATTCGACCGACTTACCGAAGCATGATAGGCCCAGGATGGTAGCTGTGAGCCCGATGAGGATGGCGCCAAAGATCTTGGTCAAACGCGCCTTTGTGAAGCTAAAGAGCAATAAGTTTACCTCTAAGGAATTTAGATTTTATTAGGGCGACGAAGATCTCGCCAAAACAAAACCTAAATAATATACCACGTTTAGTCTTTATCGGCAAACACTTTTTGAAAGTTAATTATAATTCTCAATACTTCCGTCTACTTACATGAGTGGCTATATGTTGGAGTATAATTATTTAAATTCCTTCGGGTGGTGCATGGTTTGAGCAAGATCCTGATAGTCGAGGATGAAAAGGCGATAGCCCAGTCAATCGAGTATAACCTCATGCGAGAGGGTTTTGAGGTCGCCTTGGCCTACGACGGAGAGGTTGGCTTAAGCCTCTTCGAAGAGAGTCCATTCGACCTTGTCATCTTAGATATCATGCTTCCATCGATGAACGGAACCGAAATCTTAAGAAGGATTAGAGCAAGCTCGGATGTGCCCGTCATTATGTTGACCGCCAAGGACCAAGAGTTGGACAAGGTGGCCGGTCTTGAGACGGGAGCCGACGATTATTTGACCAAACCTTTCAGTATGATAGAGCTGATCGCAAGAGTTAAGGCGATTCTGCGCCGCTCGCCTCCCATAGAAGACCTGAGCAAAAGAGAAGGCCAAAGACTTGGGTTAGATACTGAGAAACATCAGATCAGCCTGGATGGAGAAGCCTTGGAGTTGCCGCTCATGGAATATAAGCTCTTGGAACTCTTCATCACTAAAACGGGCAAGGCCCTATCAAGAGAGAGAATAATCGCATCGGTCTGGGGAGACGATTTCTTTGGAAGCGGCAAGACTCTCGACGTTCACGTCAAGAGGCTCCGCGGTCGAATCGAGGTAGATCCCAAAAACCCCGAGCACATAATTACCATTCGCGGCGTCGGCTACCGTTTCGAGGACGGATAGGGGAAGAGATGGAAAGCTTAAAGAGGATCCTAATCAAACGCTATGCCGTCTCCTTCGCCCTGCTTTTGGCGGCAACCTCGCTCCTTATCATCATCCCCATACGCTCCTTCTTCTTAAATCAGGAGAGAGACCGCTTGGAATCGGAAGCTCTCCTCTTAGCCAAAGAATATGGCCGCCTCTTTAATGGAGCGCAGAACTTCGAAGAGAATGACGCCTATTTAAAGAGCGCAACAGAGCAGACCCCGCTTCGGATAACTTTGATCCTTGCGGACGGAACGGTCATCGGCGATTCGGTATCCTCCAGCAGAGAAATGGATAATCACGCCAATCGCTTTGAAGTCGAAGGCGCCTTACGGGGCGAGGTAACATCGATAATTAGAGATTCGCGCACGGTGGAAAGACCCTTCATCTACGCCGCCGCTCCGGTTATGAGCGGCTTTGAAATAATCGGGGTTGTCAGGGTATCTCTGTCGGAAGATAAAATTATTTCAATCATCAATGAGATCTGGCTGATCATCAGCCTCTCCTTCTTGGCCCTGATGCTCTTTGCGGTCGCTTTTAGCTTAAATACGACCGAGATGATATCGGGTAAACTCAGGCGGGTGAGCGAGGCGGCCGCAAGGCTGGCGAGAGGAGATTTTTCCGAAAGGGTGCCCGAGCTCAAGATCGCCGAGCTGACCGAGCTTGCCAAGAGCTTTAACCAGATGACGACCAAGGTGGCAACGATGCTGGGTGAAGCCGAGGAGGAAGGAAAGAAACTCAAAGTTATTCTTGGCAACATTAAGACCGGCGTCTTGGTGACCGACTCGACCCTTAAGATATTAATCTTCAACAGAGCGGCCGAAAAGATCTTTCAGGTGGGCGAGGACGAGGCTATCGGGAAGCGATTGATCGAGATCTTTGCCAGCAGCGAACTCGACTCCTTGCTTGAGAAGGCGGCAACAGGTGACGGGGTAGATGAAGAACTTGAACTCATCTATCCCAGAAAACTCTCTTTGCGGGTTCGGGCGACTCCGCTCCTCAATGAGGCGGGATCACTGATGAGATTGGTTACGGCCATCGACGACATCACCGGCTTTAAGGAGATTAATAGGATAAGGACCGATTTCGTGGCCAACGTCTCCCATGAGCTGCGTACCCCGGTCGCCTCGATCAAGGCCATAAGCGATTCCTTGATTTATGGAGAGGCGGCAGGCGACCCTGCCGTCTCTAAAAACTTCCTTGAGCAGCTAGATAGTCAAGTCTCCGCCCTAACTCAGCTAATTGAGGACCTTCTCTCTTTGAGCCGTCTGGAGTCGAAAGAGACGGCTTTAAGGATTGAGGAGTTTGATCTTTCTGGGCTTCTGGAGGAGGCACTGGCCGGCAAGAGAGACCTCGCTAAGGAGAGCGGGGTCGAATTGAAATTGGATGAGTCGAGCCAAACGGGAAGGATTAGGGCAGACCGGACTCTCATTATGGCCGCCCTCTTAAACCTTTTGGATAACGCCATAAAATATAATAAGACGGGCGGAACGGTCACCGTCAAGGCTGCTCTTTTAGTGGATCGCTTCACAGTCTCGGTTGCTGATACCGGAATAGGCATTCCCAAAGAGGACTTAAGCCGAATCTTCGAGCGTTTCTACCGGGTCGATCCGGCCCGTTCCAAAGAGAGGGGCGGCACCGGCCTTGGCACCTCGATCGTCAAGCACGTGGCCGAGCTGCACGGCGGCTGGGTCGAAGTCGATAGCGTGCGCGGCCAAGGCTCGACCTTCACCATCAATATACCTATCTAAGAGCAAGTTTACCAAAAATTTACCAAAAGTTTACCGCAAATACGCTACCCATTAACCCGTTTTTAACCTATAAATGCTTTAATCGTTCTTGTCTCTTGTAGGAGGCAAAAAATAAAAAGGAGGTAAGAATGAGAATCAAGAAAAGCATTACCACCCTTTCGGCAGTCCTTTTGATAGCGGCGATGGGATTTTCCGTTGTCGGCTGTCAAATCGGGCAAAATGCCGAAGCCCCGGCAAACGACCTCACCGGTAGCCTTATCATATCGGGATCGACGACCGTGCTCCCTTTGGCCCAAGAGGCGGCCGAGATGTTCATGGAGATACATCCGAACGCTCAGGTGAACGTCCAGGGAGGCGGCTCTTCCGTCGGCATCCGAAACGTTAGCGAGGGGGTCGTCCAGATCGGAAACTCTTCCAGGGGTCTCAAGGATGAGGAGAAGGGCTTGGGCCTTGTAGAGCACAAGATCGCGCTCGATGTCATCGCCGTCATCGTGAACAAAGACGCGGCCGTAACCGATTTGACCTTAGCTCAGGTCAAGGATGTCTTCCAGGGCAAGATCACAAACTGGAAAGAGGTTGGCGGAGCGGATCAAACCATCACCGTTGTCGTACGCGATGAGGCTTCCGGCACTCGCGAGATCTTCGATGAGAAGGTTTTATCCAAGGAGAAGCCGATGGCGGGCGCGATCGAATCCAACAGCAACGGCATCGTCAAGACCAAAGTCTCTTCAACTCCCGGGGCGATCGGTTATGTTTCGCTCGGTTACGTTGATGAGACCGTTGGCATGCTTAAGTTTGATGGAATCGAGGCCAACGTAGCTAACTCGGTTGATGGAAAGTACCCTGTCTCCCGCTTCCTTTACATGTTCACCAAGAGTGAGCCGGATGAGATCTCCAAGGCCTATATCGATTATGTCCTTTCCGATGAGTTTCAGAACGATGTCGTAGCTAAGAGCTATATCCCGATGAAAGAAGCTAGCTAGTTAATAAAACGCGTGAGTTAGGGTTGATGTGGTCTTGTTTAAAAGGGAATACCTGATAGAGAAGGTGCTTTTGGCTCTGGCTGGCCTCTCCTTCGTAAGTATCGCCATCATGGTGATCTTCCTTGCGGCTGAGGCAGGGCCGGCTCTGGCCAAGGTTGGGGTGAAGAATCTTTTCTTTGAGTCAACCTGGCAACCAAATGACGGCAGATACGGCCTTCTCGTCTTCATTACGGGTAGTCTCTTAACTTCAATTGGGGGGATGCTCCTTGGAGCTCCCCCCGCTTTAGCTTCAGCCATCTTTTTGACCGAGATATCTTCGAAGAGATTTTCCAAGATTTTGACCGGCTTCATTGAACTTTTGGCCGGGATCCCTTCGATAGTCTTTGGTTGGATTGGATTCACTCTGATCGTTCCGATCATCCGGGATAAGACGAATACCCCGGGCGTCGGCATCCTGGCCGCCGCGATGATCCTTTCAATGATGATACTGCCCACCATCACCTCGATCGCGGCCGACGCCATCCGATCGGTGCCCGATAGTTATAAGCAGGCCTCGCTCGGCCTTGGGGCAACCCGCTGGCAGACGATACGAAGGGTCACCCTTCCCGCCGCCAAACGGGGCATCACCATATCGGTAATCTTAGGGCTTGGCCGGGCCATCGGAGAGACGATGGCAGTCGCCATGGTTATCGGACCGGCCAGCGTCTTTGCCAAATCGCTTACCACTCCAACCCACACTTTGACCACAAAGATCCTGATCGAAATGGGCGAGTCTTGGGGGCTTCACCGCTCAGCCCTCTTCGTTATGGCTCTGGTCCTTTTGACCATCTCGATGGGTCTTATATATTCGATAAACCACTTCTTGGGTAAAGAGGATTATTGATGAACGAAGAACTCGCCGCCGCAGTCAATACTAACCCCACTTTAATGGAGAAGAGAGCCCCGAGAAGCCGGGTTAAAAGAGCGCTATTGATGGACAGGCTTGCCACCTTGGTCATCTTCGCCTTCTCGATGCTCGCGGTGATAGTAGTCATATTCATAATCGGAACCATCTTGAAAACCGGCCTTCTAACCGCCCTTGACCCCGCCTTCTTCGCCGGAAAGCCCCAGGCGTTACGGAGCGGCGGCGGGATCGGCCCGATGATCGTCTCATCTTTCTATCTGACCCTTTTAACCCTTCTGATATCTCTACCGGTCGGAGTCGGGGCGGGAGTTTACATGGCCGAATATGCCAAGAAGGGAAGGCTTGCAAGCCTGCTTCGCTTTGGCGCCGATACCCTCTCCACCGTTCCCTCCATCGTCTTTGGTATCTTCGGTATGGTTCTCTTCGTCATCCGCTTTGGCCTGGGTTATTCGATGTTGGCTGGAGCTTTGACTCTGACGCTCATAAACCTTCCGACCATCCTTCGCACCACCGAGGAAGCGGTCCGTTCTGTCCCTGATTCTTATCGGGAGGCCTCTCTCGGACTTGGGGCGAGCCGCTGGCAGACGATCAAGAATCTCGTTCTACCCTCGGCCATGAGCGGCATCACCACCGGAGCCATACTCTCGATAGGCCGAATCATAGGCGAGAGCGCGGCCCTCGTCTATACGGTCGGCATCTTCGTCCGCTACGCCCCCGTCTCCCCGCTCGACCCGGGCGCTCCGATGGCGGCCAACATCTGGCATATATATACCGAAGGAGCTTTGGTTAAAGACTGGCTTAGGGTCGCAAACGGAGAGACGGCCTTCTTGCTCCTTCTCATATTGGCCTTGAACCTTCTGGCTAGGCTGGTATCCTGGTACTACGAAAAGAAATTGGGAGTGACCGGATAATTGGAAAGCGAAAATAATTTAAGCGAAATCAAGATGAGATCGGTCGGGCTCGACCTCTACTACGGCGAGCAGAAGATCCTTGAGAATATTACTTTGGATATAAAGAAACACAGCATAACCGCCCTCATCGGCCCCTCGGGCAGCGGCAAAACATCTTACTTAAGATGTCTAAACCGGATGAACGATCTGGTCGATGATAGCAAAATCGAAGGAAAGGTTTTTCTGGATGATGAGGATATCTTCCAAAACGGCTATGGCGTGGTTGAGCTTAGAAGACGGGTTGGGATGGTCTTTCAGAGACCCAACCCTTTCCCAAAATCGATCTACGAGAATGTCGCCTACGGACCGAGGATCTTCGGCATAAACGACAAGGCGACTTTGGATGGAATAGTCGAGGATAGTCTAAAGAGAGCCGCCCTCTGGGATGAGGTTAAAAATAAGCTTAAGAAATCGGCTTTTAGGCTCTCCGGTGGCCAGCAGCAGCGCCTCTGTATCGCTCGCGTTCTGGCGGTTCAGCCGGAAGTGATCCTCTTGGACGAGCCCTGCTCGGCCTTGGACCCGATAGCGACCCAAAATATAGAGGATTTGATGGCTGAGCTCAAATCCGAGTATACCCTGCTCATAGTGACTCACAACATGCAGCAAGCGGCCAGAACCAGCGACTACACCGCCTTCTTCATGCTAGAGGAGCAAGGAAAGCCGGCCGGACTCGTCGAATATGACGATACGAGCTTGATATTTACCAGACCTAAAGACGAACGGACCGAGCGCTACATCACCGGCCGCTTCGGATAAGGAGAGATGAGATGAATAAACCAAGAAAGAGTTTTCGAGATCAACTGAAGGATCTCTACTTCGACACCCTCAAGATGGGCGGCTCGCTGACAGAGATGATTGAAAAGACCCGTCTCGCCTTCTCTGCCTTAGACCAAAGAATGGCCGACGAGATCATTGATATGGATGATGTTATAGACGAGTCTTTCAGGAATTTGGAGGATCAGAGCATCGAGCTGATCGCCTGTCAGGCTCCCGTCGCCATAGATCTTCGAAGAATCATCGCCATGATGAGGATAGGCGAGCACATCGAGCGGATGGCCGATCTCTGCGTCAATATCGCCAAAATCATCAGAGATCTTCAAGGAAGTGAGGTGTCACCTTGGATGAAGGAGACTTTGGATAAGATGGCGATCGGCGCCAACCGGATGGTCGAGCTGGCTATGGATTCATTCAAGGAGAAGGATACCGAGGCGGCCGCAAGGTTGGCCAAGGATGACGACGCCATAGATAAGCTCAACCGCAGCTTCTTCAAGCGAATGGATGAGGTCAAAAGCGGCGATGTCGATGTTTTCATCCGCATCATCATGGTCAGCCGCTTCTTGGAAAGGATCGCCGACCACGCCGTCGATATCAGCGAAGAAGTCCACTACATGGTCAAAAAGGAATTCGTCTAGACCCCTTATCCTATGGGCTTACTTGTTGAGAAGAAGAACCGCAAAGCATTCTCGCTAGTAACCTTGGCCACTTCTTCTGCGGATATCCCTTTGATTTCGGCAATTCTTTTTGCGACCAAAGGTAAATAAGAGGGATAGTTGGTCTTTCCCCGATGGGGATGGGGAGCAAGGTAAGGGCCATCCGTCTCGAGCATCAAATGCTCTATAGGAACCGCCTTGACCACCTCTATAAGCCCTTTAGCGTTTTGGAAGGTGACCGGCCCGCCAAGCGAGATCATCATCCCGCTCTCCATCACCTGATCCAAAAATTCGACCCCGCCCGAAAAGCAGTGCAAGACCGCCCGCTCCAAAGGAAAACCTGACTCCTTTAAGGTGCTCAAAGTCTCCTTGTGAGCCTCCCGGTCGTGAACGATTATGGGAAGAGAGATCTCTTTGGCGAGCTCAATCTGGGCCACAAAGGCTTTCATCTGAAGTTCTCTCGGGGAGCGGTTGCGATAGAAATCCAGGCCCATCTCGCCCAAAGCGACCAATTTGGGGTGGGCGGCCAAGCGTTTGAACTCAACTAACGTCTCTTCGTCAAAATCCTTGGCATCGTGAGGATGGAGACCGGCCGTAGCATAAACCTCTTCGAACTCTTCGGTAAACTCAAGCGCCATCTTGGAGGAGGCGCTATCGATGCCGACCGTGATGAGCTTTTTAACTCCAGCCTCTTTGGCCTCGGCAACAAGTGAGAAGGCGTCCTCTTTGTAGAGATCTAGATGGATGTGGGTGTCGATAAGCAAAATGACCTCTTACGACCCAGCGTCGAGGTCGATTCGGGGAAAGAGCGGCTCGCCCTTGGTGACTCGGCCGCCGGCTTTCAAGAAGCCAAAATTCAAATCCGCGCTCGCCTCTTTATCTGCGCCCAGCTGATCTAAGATCCTGGCCGAAACGTGAGGCATGAAGGGAGCAACCATCGAGGCGCTTATCCTGATAGTCTCCAAAATGTTATACATGACGCTTCCCAGCCTCTCGCCCTCGCCCTCTTTGAAGAGCGCCCAGGGAGCCGATTCATCTATATATTTGTTGGCCCTTCTTATGACCCGCCAGATCTCAGCCAGAATATCTTTGAATCTTAAGTCATCGTAGAGGGCGGAAAGGTTACCTTTGACCTCGTCGATCAATCCTTTAAGCTCGGTGTCAGCTCCGGCATCCTTCCCGCTTGGAGTGGGAATCAGCCCATCGTAGTATTTGAACATCATCGAGACGGAGCGATGGATGAGATTGCCAAAATCGTTAGCAAGATCAGAATTGAAGGCCTCTTCCAAGCGGCGGATAGAAAAATCGCCGTCTGTGCCGAAGGGAAACTCGGAGAGTATGAAGTAGCGGATGACATCGGCGCCGTACTTTTCTGAGAGCGCGACCGGGTTTATGACGTTGCCAAGGGATTTGCTCATCTTCTGGCCGTCGACGGTGAAGTAGCCGTGAATGAAGTATTCTTTGGGAGTCTCAAGCCCCAGAGCCAGAAGGAGGGCGATCCAGATGGTGGCGTGAACGCGCAAGATATCCTTGGCCATCAGTTGAACGCTCGGCGGCCAAAAGGTTTTGAGATTCTTTTCGTTTTCGGGCCAGCCCAGCCCGGTTAAGTAATTCAAAAAGGCATCGACCCAGACGTAAGTGGTGTGAGAGGTGTCAAGGGGAAGCTCGATTCCCCAGTGGACCTTTTCCTTATCGCGCGAGATAGAAACGTCGATGAGCCATTCCGACCCGATGAAGGAGAGGACCTCATTTTTGCGCTCTAAGGGGCGGATCTTGAAAGCCTCCGTCTCAATGAGCTCCTTGATTCTCTCCTCAAAGGCCGAGAGGCGGAAGAGGTAGCACTCCTCCGATCTGACTTCCGGGGCAACCTTGTGATCGGGGCATTTACCGTCAACGAGATCGCTCTTCATCTTGAACTGCTCACAGCCGACGCAATAAAGCGCCTCATAGTTGCCCTTGTAGATGTGGCCTAAGTCATAGAGTTTTTGGAGCGCCCCTTGAACGGCCGCCTCGTGGGCCGGGTCGGTCGTGCGGATGAAATTATCGTTTGAGATGTTCAAGCTCGCCCAGGCCTCTTTGAAACTTTGGGCGATCTTATCTGTAAACTCTTTGGGAGCCATATCGGCTTCCTCTGCCACCCTTTGTATCTTTATGCCATGCTCATCGGTTCCGGTCAAAAAGAAGACCTTCTTCCCCAGACTGCGATGATATCTCGAGAGAACATCGGCAGCGATCGTTGTGTAGGCGTGGCCGATGTGGGGTACATCGTTGACGTAATAGATGGGCGTGGTTATGTAGAATGAATCCTTTTCCATGACGCCTTTCTGGGCGATACTTACTATCGTCTACCTTGATAGATACCTTGATAGGTTATATTTGACGGGCGTACTTGTCAAGAAAAAGCGCATCAAGAGCTTTGGGGACCGCCGGCCTTATAGGCGATATCCTTGGCCGCCTCGAATACCTCGCGTTTGGGCAGGCGGTGGCGCAGGGCAACCTCGGCCATGGCTTCCTTCTTGGTGATTCCCTCGCCCATCAGAGCGATCACTTCGCTCCGGATTTTACTCAAATCGATCTTGGTGGGCAAATCGGGAGCGCCTTCGATCAAAACCACCATCTCACCTTTGAGCCCTTCTTTTTTGACTTTTTCCAAAACCTCAGAGAGGCTGCCCCGGATGATCTCCTCAAACTTCTTGGTGATCTCTCTTGCCACCACCACCTTGCGATCTCCTAAAGCCTCCAGGGTTTCACCCAGGAAAGAGGCGATGCGATGGGGGGATTCAAAGAAAACGAGCGTCCTCTTGGTGTCAGCTTCGGCCTTCAGTGCTCTAATCCTTTCACCTCGCCCCTTGGGCAGAAAGCCTAAGAAGTTAAAACCGCTTGTGGGAAGGCCCGAGGCAACCAAGGCCGAGATCAGAGATGAGGGACCGGGGATGACGACCACTTCGATGCCCTCTTCAATCGAGGCTGAAATCAGACGATATCCGGGGTCGGAAAGACCGGGCGTTCCGGCATCTGAGACCAGGGCAAGGTCGATGCCTCTTTCCATCTTGTCTATTAGCACCTTGGTTTGGGCCCGCTCATTATGCTGATGGTAACTGATGCAAGGAGTGCTTATCGAGTAGTGACTGAGAAGCTTTTTGGTATGGCGGGTATCTTCGGCCGCAATGAGATCGACCTTCTCCAAAGTCTCTAGAGCACGGATGGTTATATCCTTAAGATTTCCTATCGGGGTGGCGACGATGAAGAGCTTCCCTTTATCCATAAGTAAATCATATAGCTTAAGAGGGGAAAATTATACCCTTGCGCCCATGAGGAATTGATAGATGAGCTGGTTTGCCACCTCCGTCTCCCGCCTGGCCTTTATCCGCCCGTTATATAGATATCTAATTCTTTCTTGCGGCGGTCACTGCGCCTCTGTTCCATGACTTCCATGGTTATGTAGTCGGCAAATCGATAGAAGTATTTGAGGGGGGAGTTTGGCTCGCCTCTTCCTTTTTTCTCAGATCTATATACAAGAGTGTCCAGTAATTGTGCTTGAAGATGAAGGATGAGGATTGAATCGCTATGGCCAAGAGGGCATAGGTTATATATAGAAGAGCTGTCTCTCCCCTTGCAAACCTCGAAGCCTCCAGAGTAAAGAAGTTCAAGAGAATCAGGGGCAGCGCGATGGCAAATTCGATGAACCCAATTATTATGGCGGCCAGGATCAAGTCGCCAACATTGACCCTGAAAAGGGAAAAAGCCTCGCCCATAGAGTCGAAAACGCCTCTGGCTTCGATAACCCTTGCTCTATGAGAGAGCTGCTTTAGGATATTTGATGCGATCATAAGCGCCAAAAAAATAAGGACGCAGATTAGGATCACAAGGAAGATTAAGGGGAAAATTCTAGGGCCAGCGTCGCTTAAGCCCGACAACCCAAAGAAGATGAGCAAAAGAAAGACGAGGCTTCCAAAGAGCACCGCAACTCCAAGCCCGATTATGAGATCGATCAAAAAGAAATGGAACCAGCTCTTCCAGCCGTGCATAAAACCATCCTCCAAGCTCGTCTCGCCCTTGGCCTCAACATCGTGACCAAGGCCGATGACCGCCGCCTCGACAAATAGGGTTATGAGAGAAAACAAGATCATGGTGAGCAGAACTAGATTTATAAAGGCAAGTATTGTCCTCGAGCTTGGGTTTGAAAAGAAAGACGTCAAATAGGGTGGCAGTTCGGTAGAGCCTGGCGTTATGGAGGCCTGCATCTTCAAGCTGGCGATATTTATGACCGTCATCAATAGGGCGACCGCGGCTGCAAAAGGCCAGAAGACCCAGTTGGAGAAGGTGGTTTTGAAGGCTCGTTTCAGTAGATCTGTATGATTTATTGCCCCTCCCAAGGTTATTGGGCTTAAAGACTATGCCATAAACCATGGTATCATTTAGTTTAGATTATATTATTAATGAAGAGTGGGGCCATAGGCCCCACCATGTTTGAGAAATTCAGCTAAAAAACGCTTATTCTTGAATGATAGCTTCAGTCGGACAGGCATCAACACAGCTTCCGCATTCAGTGCATTTAGATTGGTCTATCGCATAAATATTTTCGCCCTCAGAGATGGCTCCCGAAGGACACTCATCGGAGCAAGCCCCACAGCTCAAGCAGTCGTCGGTTATTCTGTAAGCCAAATTAGGCACCCCCCTTACCCAAGATTGTAACGATGATAAACAAGCCCGGGCGGTTTGTAAAGGATACAAGGTATCTTTACGGTCATAGCTTGCGCAATCGCTAAATCTCGATGTAGAAGGACTCCTCAATCTTTGGCCTCATCCTCTCCCATGCCAAGCGAGTACCAATCGATCTTTCTTGTCATATACATGGCCGCAGAAAGAATGGCAAGTAAACCGATGCTGCCCATGATGAGGGCATAATCCTCAAGCTGCAGAACGATGAAGAGGTAGGAGTAGAGGACCGTCAGTACGCCTAAGATGGCAAGGGTGAACCTCTTGCTCTTCACTATCAGATATCGCTATCTCATTGGAGTAATAGGTGATGACCGCCGTGATGATGACAGAAGAGAGGATATGATGGGGCCTTTTTGCAAAAATAGCTCTCGGGCTTGACAGAAATATAGTCTCTAATATAGTCTCTAATATATAAGAGTAGCAATATTGAATTGGAAGATCGACTATGGAGAATGGTCTTTCAGGCAGGGAAAAACAAGTCTTAGATCTACTTGCGCAGAACCTCTGTAGCAAGGAAATAAGTCAAGCCCTCAAAGTTCTGTAGTTCGTGTCCTTCCAAGATAAGGATCGTGCTAAGGTCTCCTTATGAAGGAGAGTCTTTTGTTTCTCCCCTCAGGTTAGCAAAATGAAGGGAGAGAAGCGAGCGGGATGTGTAAAATGAAAAAAAGTTGCCTAGGTGGTTGCATGGCCGAAAAACACTCAAGAGGATACGCTCAAAACGACGAACAACCCGTTTGCATACCGCTTGCGTTGGAAAAGGTGCTAAGCGATGAAGTAATTATGCAAGACCAAGACGTCAGACGAGTTTTGTCGGGAGTTATAAGTCGACAATCAATTAACAGGCAGTATGGGCTTCCACCGTGTGTCCGATCTTCCCCATTGTGGCTCTATCCGTTTGTTGAAAATTAAAACTAGTGGTATTTTCACTCAAAAGGGAACTTGGTGAGACAAGGATTTTAAGTGTATCTGCTTGAAGCTATTAGGGCAGTAACAAAAAGGCTGCTTGGCGATTTGAAAAGTTTCGAACAAAAGCAAGCAATTCGACCGTCTTAGTAGAGACCTGTGTTGAATGTGAGGTCACACTCACGTAAAAAAGGCGGGTTTGAGGAATGTGCGGCATTGCAACCACTTCACTATAAAAAGCCCGGCTTTTGAAAGGAGGGAAATTGAAAAAGTACTTATGGTGCTTAGGCTTCTTGGGCTTTCTTGGTTTATTGGGGCTCATTTTCGACAATAATGGCTTCTTTGGCTTCTTCGGCTTCTTCGGCTTCTTCGGCTTAAAAGGAAGGTTCGACTAGTCATCGCGCTTTTCCGCTTAAGCATCCCAAAAGCAATGGAGCAGATAGCAGACCGAACAAAACCAGTTAAAAGCCCCCAGTTTCATAGGGGCTTTTAACTTAAGATTTCAATAATGAGCTCTATCTTGTAGAGCCCGTGATCGGTGGTGTCAAAAATCTTTCGCACTTTTGATCGGCGAGATGGGCGAATCAAATTTCTCAGGTTTAAACCACTTAACCTCTAATAATTCTCCCTTCATCTAGTATTACCGGAAAAGAATCGTTCGGCAGGGCAGCCGAGTTCGCGCTGTTTGCAGTGCTTGCAGGCGAGCGAGCCGCGGATGAAATCATTTCCTGCCGTTGAGAGAAAGACCAGTGTGATGAGAAGGATGAAGATGAGCCAGCTAAAACCCTTGAACAACAGGATGATCCCGGCTATCAGGGGAAAGATCATAACCAGCATATCGGGCAGAAGGTCTACCCAGTTAATCTGAGTATTAGAAAAACTCTCCGGTTCGCCCTTCTTAAAGAGGATGGCGGCAAGCTTGCCCTTGCCTAAAGCGCAGAGCTTGCCGTAGTAGTAGCAGTTTATGCAGCTCTTTCTGAGCAGGCGCACCTCAAGGAAGAGACAATAAACGAGATAGGCAACAGCAAAAGCTGCGCCTAGCTTAAATGATATATACGCTCCGATCCCATAAGTGGCAAGTGCAAAAAGATTGGATAGAAGAACAATATGAAGCGGAAAGTTCTCGTAAGTCTCATTCTCCATGGCTCACTCCTTATGTTCAGCAAGCTTTTCCCGATTCTCTAATTGACTATAACCGAAACTTCGAAA
>JBBIRY010000019.1:0-16330 GCA_037441605.1 Actinomycetota bacterium
AGCCTCTGGCTGAGACGACTGGCATCTGACGACTGGCGACTTGGGCCAAAGGCCCATCAGCCTCTGGCTGAGAAGACTGACGACTGGCGACTGACGACTGACGACTGGCGTCTGCCCTTCGTTAGGCGCTTGTTTTTTCAACTTGTAAAAAAGTAACTTCTGACATACCTGCCTTTTCTTTCGCGTGCTCAATGGTCATACTTACAATGTTGCCCTTTTTGTCTAGGTCAATGTAGAGGTTTTCTGATATTTCTTTTGTCTCAGCAACGGATAGATTGGAAAACTCAAATAACGCTGTATCCGTATCTGAAAAATACCGAATTTTCATTTTTTCTCCTCCTTAAAATTTCTGTCAAAGAAAGCATTGTGAACGGTTTCTCCGTCCTCTAAAAGGATTACCCTTAAGTATTTCCCAGCTTCTTCTATAAATTTCCATTTTTTGATTCTTCCGTCAGCCTGAATTTCTGTCTTTAAAGGTTTTTTGATCGTATCCAATATCCAATTATCTTTGATAGTCGCTCTATCCTGACGCTGCTTGATGAACGAGAAGTACCGGGTATGTTTCATGTTCATATTTTAGCACTTTTTGCCGCCGGCTACCTGGATAGAAAAGCAGCTACCAGTCGCCGGTTTTTTTAAATGGATTTTTTATCGTGACCCCTTTTACTACCTGGCCATCGGAGATGTCCTCCGTTAAAAGCGTTTTCGCTCCCCCCTCGATGGCAGAGGATACGATCAGCGAATCCCAAAATGAGAATCCATAGCCCTCCTGAATCTCAATCGCGGAAATGACCGATGTCACATCACTCACGACGACCTGCCATTTGGAAATCTTCTTCAAGATATCTTTTGCAACCGAAGTACTTAAGGGGGAAGGAATCTTCCCGGTAGTGATGACGAAAAACTCCTGCAAAACCTGAACGCTTATGACTCCTCGGTTCGAAAGCCAGAGATCTTTTACTATTGACAGAGCAGTTTGATGCTTCTCTCCCGCGTCCAGATCGTAGCCGTAGACGAGTATATTGGTATCGACAAAAATCCTATCCCCTCTCATGGATCTCATCTTTTGAAAAGGTCATCTTGGCAAAAGTTCCCAGATGAAAGCCGGTTTCCATCCGCTCGATCTCCGCCGTCATAGCTTCCCGATAGCCGGTGCTTTTCGCAACCCTCTCCTCAAGGGTCTCTTTGATGAAAGCGTTTAACGATTTATCTTCCTTTAAGGCGATTAGTTTGGCTTTTTTGAGTACGTCTTTGGGTAGAGATAAGGTTATGTTTCGTTTCTCCATCTTTCCCTCCAATTTCACATATTTATGTGTATCACATATTTATGTGAGATGTCAAGCTATGAAGGACAGCTACCAGACTTCAGTCTTCCGACTCCAGTCAAAAAGCAGCCGTCTCAGCCAGAGGCTGACCTGTCCGCCTATGGCGTGATGGGCCTTCTTGTGAGCCTCTGGCTCATGGCCCAAGTCACCAGCCTTCAGTTGCCAGGAAGTGCTTTTAAGTCGCCATATCATTTTTAGGCACATTTAGTTCGGAGTGGTTAGTACGGAGTGGGGAGAGAAGACGCAAAACAACTCTTGGCCCTAAACCTACAACTGTCAACTCACAACTAACTGCTCCCAACTTTTTTAAAAATGATCAGGCTGCCCTTCTGATTGAACTTGAGCAAACCGGCCGAGGCTAGAATGCCCAAATTCCTTGAGGCGGTGGCAAGGGGAATCTTCAGCCCATCCGCAATCTCGCTTGACTCTTGCCTCCTCCATCTCAAAGAGAAGAGCAAGGGTCGCGGGCCTCTTGCGGTGGGCTAAAGCCTTAAACGTTCTCTCCATATCGACAAGATTTCTCTTCATCGGCACCACAAAAATAATATTTTAGACAATTGTCTATTTTCGAATTATCGAGAATTTGAAATTAGTTGTAAAGGGCTAGTGGTAAGGGTAATCTATAAATCTACGAGATTTAAATTAGTCTACAGCTATTTTAAGTTTAAGCCGAAGAATTTGAAAGGTATAGATTTTTTAAGCAAAATTTATTATTATTTCCTAAACGATGTCTAAATTTTTAAGGAGGGGAAAGGGATGGTTTTGAGGTTTAAGGCCAAGAAGGCGATGGCATTTCTTCTATCGGTAATTTTAAGCAATCTTTTCGTGTTGATTCCAACCGCTTTTGCGGCCACGAGCGTCCATAGCGCGGCTCCGGCCAGCCTTTACAGAGGGGTGAGCGGACAGACGGCCGGAGCGATAACCATCGCCGAAGATGCGGCTGGCTCCCTTTCAACCGGCACGATTACGATAACTTTGCCAAGCGGGGCAACCTTTTCGGGAACGCAAACCGCTTCGGTCTTGGGCGATCTTGCTTTGACGGGCGGAAACGGGGAGATAAGCTTCGATGGCAAGACGGCCACCTGGACGGTGCAAACCGCGTCGGCAACAACGGCTTCAACCATAACCGTCACCCTACAAATAAATCTGGATGCGACGGTGCCAGATGGAGTCCTTACCGCTTCGGTCGCCGGAGGGGCCGGGGCGAGCGGTAGTATAACCATAGCAAACGTCAGCGGAGCCGGCACCACAAGCAGTTGCGCGAGCCCAACCAACCTCTTTAGGGGCTCTTCCGGTCAGTTGGCCGGTACTTTAAGCGTAAAGGAGAAAGCCGGCGGGGCGCTTAAACACGGCGGAACCATAACCGTCTCTCTGCCCAGCGGGGTGACGTTCTACACCGCGCCCGGCGCGACGGTTGTTGGCAGTGATGTGACGCTATCCGCTCCTGTCTTGACCGGAGGGAGCCTTGCCACCTGGACGGTGACCAGAGCCGCTTCAACCGGAGCCGTGGATGTTCAAATAACTTCAAGGCTCAATGTCGACCCGGCCTATTCGTCATCGGACATCAAGGTTGATGTCGCCGGAACGGCCGAGGTGACGGCGGCAAGTGTGAAAGTGGCCAATATTGTTGCGGCCGGAACGACCAACGGTTGCGCGAGCCCGACCAGCATAGTGCGCGGCCTTAGCAACCAGACCGCGGGCACGCTCACCATAACCGAAAATTCTCCGGCAACCCTGCTAGGTGGCGGCACATTGAGCTTAACACTTCCAAGCGGGGCCACCTTTACGACCACCCCCACGGCTTCTCTCTCCTCAAGCGGTTTGACATTTGTAAATACCGTAGCAACACTTAGCAACTCTGATCGCACGGCCACTTGGACGGTCAGCTCAATTAGCATGGTAGCCGCAACCATTACCGTTACTCCAAAGCTTTCTTTAGCTTCTGATATGACTCTCGGAGACTTAAAGGTAACCGTCGGCGGCACGGCCGGGGCGAGCGGCGGCGATGTTAAGATCGCTCTGGTTACGACCGGAGCAACAGGCACGACCAACACTTGCGCAAGTCCAACCACGATATATCAAGGCAAGAGCAGTCAGGCTTGCGGGTCGGTTAAAATCGCCGAGAATGGGCCGGTCGTGCTCTTGGCAGGAAAGACGATAACCGTAACGCTGCCAAGCGGGGCGACTTTTGCCAGCGCTCCCGTTGCCAGCATCTCGCCTGGAAATCTGGTTTTGACGAGCAACGCGGCGACTTTAAGCAGCGGCTATAACGTTGCTACCTGGACGGTACAGACCGCAAGCTCATCAGCTTCAACGATAAGCTTCACCCCGAGCGTTAATCTGACTTCATCGGCAAGTTTGGGAGATTTCAAGATCACCATTGGCGGAACTGCGGGAGCGACATCAGGATACCTGAAGGTGGCAACCGTTAAGAGCGATGCCACCGGCACCACCGCCGCTTGTCCGAGTCCTTCGGATCTAATCCAGGGCGTATCCAACCAGTCGGCCGCCGCTTTCAAGATCAGCGAGAATGCGGCTGGGGTCTTAAAAACAGGCAAAACCATCGTGGTCACCCTGCCAAAAGGAGCCACCTTTACCTCTGCGCCCTTGGCCAGCATCTACTCCGGCAATCTTGCCTTAAATTCGAGCGAAGCCACTTTAAGCAGCAGCAGTACCGTCGCCACTTGGACGGTCAAGACGGAGAGCGGGGCCGCCTCCACGGTGCAGATCACCTCGAAGATAAGCTTGGCCACCACGGCCACGTTGGGCGATTTTAAGGTATCGATCTCAGGTACGGCTGGTGTCACCGCGGTCGATCTTAAGATCGGCAAGGTGGTGAACGCTGCAACGGGGACGGCTAATTTGGTCCAGAGTCTATCAACTTTTACCAGAGAAGGCAGCGATCAGAAGGTCTCGGCGATACTGATAAAAGAGAACGGCATTGCCGTTTTAAAAGCCGGCAAGACACTGACCATGAAACTTGCGACAGGCGTAACTTTTGCCAGTGCCCCTGTGGCCGGCATTGCCTTGGGGAACATTACGCTGCAAAATAACACCGCCAGCTTAAGCAGCGGTAATACCATTGCTACCTGGACGGTCAAGACCGAAAGTTCCACCGCATCTATGATATCGGTAACACCGACGATAAACGTGGCACGGAATGCGGCTCTTGGAGATCTGAAGGTCACCATCGGCGGCACGGCCGGGGCGAGCGGCACAGATCTTATGATCGGCAGCATCGCAGATGTGAAGGAGTCCGTATTTACCATCGGCGACTCGACTTATAAGGTGGACGGGAAGACATACGCGATGGATACGGTCAGCTATACCAGCGGCGGGAGGACATTCATTCCGGTCAGATATTTGGCCTATGCGATCGGCATTGAGGAAGGGAACATCGGCTGGAATCCTAAGACCTTAATGGTTACCTTAACCAAGGGAGATAGGACGGTCAAACTCATCATCAAGAGCAAATATTTGATAAATAACGGAGTCTATACCACCATGGATGTGGCAGCCGCAACTAAAAACGGCCGCACGGTTCTGCCCTTCAGATGGGTGGCCGAAGCCTTCGGGGCAAAAGTAAGTTGGAACGGCGCCTTAAAGAGGGTAACCATTGAATTTATCTAACCAACCGGCCAATACTTTCGATAATTTCAATCTTGTTCGCCATGGTTTATTAAAAAGAGGTAAATAAAGGCGGCATGGCTGTAAAGTTTCTGATAAAATATCTAAAGTTAAGCGTTTGAGTCTTACCAAGGGGAGAGGGCATTGAATTATTCGATCGATGAGTTTGCGGGCGAGGCCGTCAAGACAACTCCATATACCGTGGTTAAAAGGAGCATCGACATCGCTTCATCTGCTCTTACATTGATGCTTTTATCTCCTCTAATGTTAATGATCGGGTTCATCATAAAACTCTCGTCGGATGGTCCGATCTTTTTTCGCCAAAAAAGAGTCGGCCTTTGCGGGCAGTCATTTGAAATATTTAAGTTTAGAACCATGAGGGTCGATGCCGAGGAGATCCTTCATAGTCTTTCCGAATTTCAGGAGAGAGATGAGCCATTCGTTCAGCTCAAAGATGATCCACGTGTGTATCCGTTTGGACAAGTGCTCAGAAAGACCAGCATCGACGAGTTGCCTCAACTTATCAACATCCTTTGGGGTCAGATGAGCATAGTCGGACCCAGGCCACTAATCCCGTATGAGGTTGAGCATTGCAATGGCAGACAATTGCTTAGATTGGACGTAAAGCCCGGTTTGACCGGCCTTGCTCAAATAAACGGCCGAAACGATGCCTCTTTCGATGAGCGGATGGAGTTGGACTTAGAGTACGTTAAAAAGCGTTCATTGGTACTTGATATTAAGATAATCCTCAAAACGGTCTCAAAGGTATTGCGAAGCGAAGGAGCCTACTGAAAGGGGATTTTATTCTTCACTTTCGATATCGCCACCCAACCTTTTCTCTCGGCGCTCAGCCGCTATCTCCCCGTAGACGGAAGCTATAAGAAGAAGAGCCAAAAGCGGTAGAAACATCCAAAGCTTCGTTTCGTTAGGCAGGGGCAAAGGGTGGTAGACATCGAATATTTGGCGCAAGAGATAGAAGAATCCGAAAGAAACCAAAGAATAGATCCAGCCATCCGTCCTAATGAAAAAGCCGTTCCAAAAACCTAAGAAGATCAAGGTTATGTAGTGAGTTAAGACAATTCCCGCATAGAAAAGCAGATGCTTTGCCGCAAACATCTCTACCAAAAGGCCGCTCAAAATGCGGAATATCAATAGGGAATAGAAAGCGGCTTCAGCGATTACTCTAAGCTTATTGAACATTTCGTTGGCTCACTAAACAATCCTTTACCTTCTTATTAATAGTATTATCATTTAAGTATCCGGGTATTGTAAAGGCACGGCCCTCACTTTAGCTTGACCGTTTTCTTGACACCGTTTTTTAACTATGCAAGTATTTTTAAGCGCTCAAAATAAAGATAATGAAATGCCTAGCGAAAGGATAGCTTTGAAGATAATCTCTCAAGCAATGGCTAGATGCGGAGAAGAGCTGCGTTCTTTTTGCGGAACCCTAAATAAAATGAGACTTGATCATAAGAAGGCGGTGTTGATGATAGCCGCCTTCTCGTTCATTTCAAGTTTCCTTTCGTTCACCGGCTTCAACGTCAGTCCCGCTGAGGCCGAGCTCATCGGTTGGTATGACAGCCGGTGGCACTATCGGAAAGAAATCTTGGTGAACAGGGAAAAAGTTGAAAAAGAGTTGACTGACTTCATCCTCTTTGTTGATTTGGTCGATCGAGATCTGAAGGATTGGTCTCACAATGGTCATGTGGGCCAAACTGACGGCGGCGACATCATGTTTGTGGACGCATCGGGAAAAAAACTTCAACATGAGCTTGAGACCTATGATCCCTCCAGCGGAAGGCTTGTAGCTTGGATCAAACTTGATGAGCTCTCCCCCGTTTCGGATAGGCAAATTTACTTATATTACGGAAATCCGAAAGCTGAAGATCAATGGAGCTTAGAAAGTATTTTTGGAAAGGATTTGGTGCTCGTTCAACACATGAGCAGCAAACAAGGCGTTCTTTTGGATTCTTCTCCCAATTCAAACCGCGCTAAACGTGAGGGCGGCGGCCTGGAAGAAGTCGTCAGTCCGGCAGGTATGGCTCAGAATTTTGACGGTCATAACGACTACCTCAATCTCGGCAATGATTTGAGTTTGAATTGGAATGAAAATGGCTACATCAGCAAAGAAGGCGAACCGCTTGAAGGGTTTGAGAGTGAGAGCGGCTGGTTATTGAGCGGGCGGAAGGCCTCACGTTATCTGGATAGAGAAAGTTTTAAAGAAGGGGCAGCATCCGTTAAGCTTTCTGCCAGTGGCGGTGAAAGCTCCTTTTTAACCAAGAAGGTAGAGTTCGACCTCTCCTCCCTTCGGAATCTGACTTTTTGGGCTTATATCAGCGACCATACCAAACTTGACTCCATCGGCGTTCAACTTGCGTCATCTAAAGATTGGTCCAAGTATTCAAGTGCTTCGGTTAACCGTTATAGCCTCAGAAGCGGTTGGAACAGGATAATATTGAGCAGATCGGACTTTAAGTCGAAAAGCGGAGGGAGCCTTGCAAATCGTGCTTTTGGGATCAGGCTCTCGCTGAAGGCTGCCGGCAGCAAGGGAGTCAGCGTTAATTTCGACGACCTCCGCTATAACCAACAATCTAGAGCCAAAGCGATAATCACCTTTGATGACGGCTATGACGATGTATTCAACGAAGCCTTCCCGATAATGGCCGCGAACGGTCAGAAGGGGGTGGCTTTCGTCACTTCGGACTATGTAGATACCATCGATCATATGACGAAGGCGAATTTGCTAATAATGCGAGATGCCGGTTGGGATATCTCGAACCATACCAAAAGTCACCAGCAATTAACCAAGCTTTCCTGGGAGGGACTCGACAGGGAGATAAACGGTTGTTATCAGTGGCTTGTAGAGAACGGTTTTGAGAAATCCGCGCGCTATTTCGCTTATCCGTACGGGTTGTATAATGACAGAGCTATTCAAAAGGTCAAAGAGAAGCATGTGCTTGCTCGTTCCGTTATCGACGATGGCAGCCAGGCGCACCTGATTCTTGGCGGCAATGTTGAGTACCTGATTAAAGCACTTAACGTTACCAACAAGGTTTCAGTTTCTACGGTCAAGAAGGCGATAGATGAGGCCATACTGACAGGCAGCCCGGTTATCATCTTTCTGCACCAGATCGTCGATGAAGAGGCCGATAAATCCACCAAATACTTAACGAGCGACTTCAAAGAGATCAGCGATTATCTGAAAAGTCGGTCCAAAGATATCGACGTAATAACATTCGATGATTACTATAAGATGCTGGATGAAAACCGGCAATTTTCAATAGAAGTTCATCTCAAGCCGGACCGGTCATCTCAATATGCAAGCGTGATAGAGAAGTATCATCCTTCTTATGACAGAAGTCCCTATCGAATAGCGTCAATGGGCGAAGGCAGGTTTGCGGCAAGGCTTTCCACCCATGACGCCTCGGCCATATGTGATTTTGGGTTGCTGCCGACAGATCGCTATTCACACCTCGTTGTGACCTACGACGGGGCAAAGGTCAGAACTTACAGGGACGGTCTTTTGACGGGCGAAGCGATGCTGACGGGCAGCCTGCTTAGGAATCAATATCCTTTGTATGTCGGCAAGAGGGGAAATATTTATTGGAAAGGCTCCATCGACGAACTAAGGATATATAATAGGACTCTGGCAAGCGATGAGATTTCAACCAGGTATAACAATCAAAGCATGCCTGGTACCTTCATCAAGGTCTTGGATGAGGAGAGGCTTTAATCGGCCTATTCTCTCAACCGATCATCTGAAGGCTTGCGATTGGGGTAGGTTTGTTTTTGCCCAAGTGGAGAAGATTTGAAAAAACTTAAGGTAATGACGATATTTGGCACAAGGCCGGAAGCTATTAAATTTGCTCCGGTAATAAAGTTGCTTTACGAATCCAAAAAAATAACTCCCATAGTAACCATAACCGCCCAACACAGAGAGATGCTTGATCAAGTTTTAGAGCTATTCGCCATTACCCCCGATCATGATCTTAATATCATGCGCTCTGGCCAAGATCTATTTGATGTTACGACAAGAGCTTTGACCGGAGTAAAAGAAGTTCTGTTGAGCGACAGGCCTGATTTGGTGCTCGTGCAGGGAGATACCACAACAACCTTTGCAGCGGCCCTTGCCGCATTTTATTTAAAAATACCCGTTGGTCATATAGAGGCTGGGCTTAGGAGCTTCGAACGGTATCACCCGTTCCCAGAGGAGATTAATCGCGTCTTGACATCGGATTTAGCCGAGTTTCACTTTGCTCCCACCACAAAGGCCAAAGATAATTTAATGGGTGAAGGAATCGCATCCGGCAAAATCATAGTGAGCGGGAATACCGTGATAGATGCCCTGCTTAGCGTAATCAATCCGAAATATAAGTTTGATCTCCATCCAATACTCGGCAGAGTTGATTTTGATGACAAAAAGGTAATTCTGGTTACCTCTCATCGAAGAGAAAATTGGGGCGAACCGTTTGAAGAGATCTGCAAAGCTTTAAAGAAGCTCGCGGCTAAAAACGAAGATATCGCAATCATTTTCTCCGTGCACTTAAATCCGGTTTTATCGGATACAGCCCAAAGGTTATTATCGGGCGAAGAAAGAATTTACATCATCGACCCGCTTGACTACGAGCCCTTTATCCAGCTTATTAGCAAATCCCACATAGTTTTGACCGATTCGGGGGGGATACAGGAAGAGGCTCCTTCACTTGGCAAGCCGGTTCTGGTCCTCAGAGATTTTACCGAAAGGCCTGAAGGTGTGGAGGCCGGAACCGTTAAATTGGTTGGAGCTAAAGAGAAGAATATCATATTTGAGACCGAGAAGCTTCTCAGGGAGACTCAAGAATATGATAGGATGGCAAAGGCGATAAATCCTTACGGTGACGGCTTGGCGGCTAAAAGGATAGTCACTTTTTTGGAAGAAAGAATGGTCACCCGCAAGTAGTCTTATCCGGACATCGACTTCGCTCTATTTGCCGGCCCATCTTCTCTTTAAGGACCCGCCTTTTGCCATAAGTGATACCTTTGCGCCCATGGCATATCCATTTCGAACCGCTTCTTATGTTGCCTCCAAAAAGAGGTTGTGCTATATTTATCCAGATCAAAAAGATAAAGGAGCCAAAGCTTTGTATTATTTCATAGTTGTTCTGCACATAGTGGTATCGTTAGCTCTGATGGGAGCCATCCTTCTTCACTCGGGTAAAGGTGGAGGGCTTTCGGGGTCTTTTGGCTCAGGTCTTTCCGGAGGCTTCTCATCGGGCACGGTCGTCGAGAAGAATCTTGACCGGATAACGGTGATTTTGGCGGTCATCTTCACGCTAAACGTTCTTGCTCTTGTCTTTCTATTCTAGAAGATTGATTCCCAAAGCTGATTAAAATTGTCGGAGTGGCGGAATTGGCAGACGCGCTAGGTTGAGGGCCTAGTGAACGCTAAGTTCATGCGGGTTCAAGTCCCGCCTCCGACACCATCCCGTAAGGGCTCAACCTCCCATTTTGGTCGATTTCGACTTTCGTTTTCACATCCTATCAGCTAGCCGGAAAGTGAACCTTTTGGAGAGAGCGTGCCCCTTAATCTGGCTCCACAAAAGGAAGAAGAACTCATACGCCGGGTTATAGCCAAAGATGAAGAGGCGGCCGCTCTTCTGATCTCGGCTCACGAACAGAGAGTCTACAATCTCTCTCTTAGGATGACAAAGAACCCTCAAGACGCCGCCGATCTAATGCAAGAGATATTCATTCACCTATTAAATAAGATCAATAGTTTCCGCTTTGAATCCTCCTTTGCATCGCTTACGAAAAACAGCTTTAGACTTATTGCCGGAAAACTACCGGCCTTTCGCTTAGACTTTGCCCAAGGCCATTGACAAAACTATCGGGAGGATGGAAAATAAATGAGAATAATTCTCATTTATTTTTTTTGGAGTTCTAGTGAAGGTTGTAGTCGCAAGGCTAAAAGAATCCGGGCATAAGTTGACTCCACCCAGGGTTGCCGCCCTTGAGGTGTTGATAGACTCTTCAGAGCATATCAGCGCCGAAGAGCTTCACTCAAAGATCAAGAGCAAGTACCCGGGCGCGGGTCTTGCCACCACCTATCGCACCCTTGAACTCTTAAAAGAACTCGACATTGTAACCAGCTTGGATGATAAGCGGGGCAAGAAGCTTTACGAGATGAAGACTCGTGACCACTCCCATCTGATCTGCCGGTCCTGCGGCGATGTGACCGAGATCGAAGCGGATTCTTCGGCAAAGAAGAAAGCTGAGGTGGGCCAGAGATACGGTTTCGAAGTCGTAGACTGCCAAGTAGAATACCACGGCATCTGTGCCGATTGTTTGCATACTAAGGAGGAAGATTGAAGACGCTCGCTGAGATGAAGATAGGTGAGAAGGGAAGGGTAATCGAGATAGGCGGCGGAGACGCGGCCTTGCGGAGGCTTGAGACTTTAGGGATCAGGCAGGGAAGCCGGATAACCAAGGCAGGGTCGATGCTGATGAAAGGACCAGTAGTCGTCAAGACCGACGGGTGCCAGATTGCCTTAGGTCACGGTATGGCCAAAAAGATCACGATCGAGGTGGAAGAGTGAAAATACTTCTTTTGGGCAACCCCAACGTTGGGAAAAGCGTCGTCTTCTCCCGCTTGACGGGGGTTCACGTTGTCGCTTCGAATTATCCCGGCACCACGGTCGAATATGCCAAAGGCAAACTTAAACTTGGAAGAGATACAGCCGAGTTGATAGATGTGCCCGGAACATATAGCTTGGAGGCGTCCTGTGAGGCCGAAGAGGTGGCCATTAAAATGATAGGCGAGGGCGATCTCATCATAAACGTGATTGATGCGGCCAACCTTGAGAGAAATCTCCTTCTTACCCTCCAGCTTTTAAAGATGGCCAAACCCACCATCATCGTCCTCAATATGTGGGATGATGCTAAACATAGGGGCATCAATATCGACATCAAAGCCCTAGAGGAGATGCTCGGCGTGCCGGTCGTGCCCACAGTCGCCGTTACCGGCGAGGGGATCAAAGAGCTTGTCGATCGTCTCAAAGAGGCGGCCACATCGACCACCATCAAAGAGGACGGGGTAGATCCCTGGTCCAAGATCGGCGAGGTGATCGGCCGGGTTCAAGAGGTGACTCACCGTCATCACACCTTGCTGGAGAGGATCGAGGATGGAAGCATCAGCCCCTTCTTTGGCCCTCTTATCTTTCTGGCCGTTATATCCGCATCTTTTTTAATAGTTCGCTTCATCGGAGAGGGCCTGATTAATTACGTTTTTGATCCCGTCTTTGAGGGATTCTATATGCCGCTAATGATGAAAATCAGCAATCTTCTGGGCTCATCTGGTTTCTTCCACGACCTCTTGATAGGAGAACTGATCGAAGGATCGATAGACTTCGGAGAATCATTCGGCCTTCTGACGACGGCTCCTTATGTCTCCATCACTATGGTGATGCCATACATCTTCTCTTTCTACCTCATGCTCGGTGTTTTGGAGGATTTCGGCTATCTTCCCAGGATAGCCGTGCTCATGGATAACATCATGCACCGCTTGGGTCTTCACGGGGCTGCCATCATCCCGATGGTTTTGGGTCTCGGCTGCAATGTGCCGGCCGCTCTTTCCACCAGAATCTTAGAGAGCAAGAGAGAGAAGTTCATCGCCTCGACCATGATGGCTATCTCCGTGCCCTGCATGGCCCAGATTGCCATGATAATAGGCCTGGTAGCCAGGTTCGGTCTGATTTATCTGATGATCGTATTCTTAACCCTCTTTCTGGTCTGGCTTGCTCTCGGCGTGATCTTGAACGCCACCATCAAAGGAGAGAGCCCGGAGATATTTCTGGAGATACCCCATTATCGCTTGCCCAATCTGAGCGCTCTCTCAAAAAAGCTCTGGATGAGGCTTAAAGGCTACATATTAGAGGCAATGCCCCTTGTTCTCTTTGGAGTCTTGATCGTGAATCTACTCTATCTTATCGGCTTCATTGATATCATATCCAGGATGACAAGGCCGGTCGTGACGACACTTTGGGGCCTTCCCAAAGAGGCCACTTCATCACTGATGATAGGTTTTTTACGCAAGGATCTGGCCATCGGCATGCTTCGCCCCTTGGGTCTCACCGCCAAGCAAGCGGTTGTCGGGAGCACCATCTTGGCCATTTACTTTCCTTGTATGGCTACGTTCATGGTGATGATAAAGGAGCTTGGCATGGAATACTCTTTTAGGGGTGCTTTAATCATGATCTCGGTTGCGGTAATAGTGGGCGGCATTCTCAATCTTATCCTCTAACTTGAGGAGCCGATTCTTTCGGTTTAGTATTATCATTATTCCAGCAAGGCCGATCCGATTAAGCGAATTTTGAGCGGAGAGGAGCCATGTCTCACCTTCATATTCCGGATGGGATAATACCTCCAATATGGATCTTGATCGGGCTATCCGTTGCGGCATTCTTCATCGCGATTGCCCTCTATCACCTTCGCGGAGCCGACTTAAGAGAGTTCGTGCCCAAGGCGGGCATCGTTGGGGCCGCGATGCTGGTTGGCATGACAGTGCCTCTCCCATTTCTAGGTTATCATTTAAACTTAAGCGTGCTGGCCGGAATCATCTTGGGACCAGCCGCCGCACTGATCTCGGTCTTTGCCGTAAATCTTATCCTCGCTCTGATCGGGCACAGCGGAATCACGGTCTTGGGACTTAACGCTCTGATAATGGGGGCGGAAGCCTCCGTCGGCTTCATCATCTTTAGGAATCTTAAGAAGATAATTTCGATAAAGAAAGCGGCCTTTCTTGCCACCTTGACCGCTCTGATAGTTTCGACCCTCCTTATGATCTCAAGCGTCTTTCTGGTCGGACTGAACCCGGTTGAAACCCTGCATTTCAAAGAGGAAGAGGAGATACATCAGACCGAAGATCATGGTGGCGAGAGCAGAGAAGAGGCCCTTACCGCTTTCGCGATGACCATCGTCGCCTTCGCCTCGATAGGCTGGATTATCGAGAGCTTTTTAATCTCTGAGGTGGTTTCCTTCATCTCGAAGATGAGACCGGACCTAATTAAAGGGGGCGAGGAGTAATCAATCTCTACCTTCTGGATTCGCTCGCCTCATCCCAAAAAAGCCAATTTCATTCGGCCGGCGCTCTGCCGAAGATCTTCTTCGCCGCCTCAGTCATCTTTGCGGTGGTGGTCTTAAATGATTCAGCCTCGATGCTTTTTCTATTCATCCTTCTTTCTCTTCTTGCGGCTCTTCTCGGTCTTCCCGTCCTTAAGCTGATCTTTATGACCGGTTACTTGGCCATCTTTGCGGCCATATTTGCCCTAAGTGGGATGAGTGTTTTACAGGTCGAGCCTTGGGTTATTATCCTAAAGGCGGTCACGGCCGCTTTTGGTCTTTTGATACTCTTCTCTACCACCAATTACTTTGAGATCTTTGCCGCCTTAGCCCTTTTCTTGCCCAGGCTAATCCTGGACGTTCTCTTTACCACCTACCGCTCGTTCTTCATCCTTCTAAAGGAGCTGAATGACCTTCTGATTGCCCTGAAGGTTCGAGGCGGCCTTGCGCCAAAGAGATTTATTAATAACCTAAAGAACCTTGGCAGCATCCTTGGAACCCTGCTCATTCATGCCCTGGATATGAGCTCAAGGAGCAGCAGCATCTTGAAGATAAGGGGCTACCGGGGCGGTATTGCTCATCATCACTCAAAAAGGGGAGCCACATTTCATGACATCCTCCCCATTCTTCTTGGGCTTGGGATCATGGCGGGAGCGTGGATTAGAGCATGAGTCAGATTGTCAGCGTAAAGTGTCTAAAGCATACATATTCCAATTCGGTTGAGGTCAGCCTTTGCGGACTCGACTTTGTGGTCAACCAGGGCGACAGGGTTGCCATCTTGGGCCCCAACGGCAGCGGCAAATCGACGCTCCTTGCACACATAATAGGATTGCTCACGGCGAGCGAGGGCACGATAGAGGTCTTCGGCATGAACCCGAAAGACCGTTTTCAAGAGGTAATTTCGAAGATTGGGGTGGTCTTCCAGAATGTGGATGACCAGATCATCGGCCCGACCGTCTTCGATGACATCGCCTTCACCTTGCGGAACAGGGGATTTGACGAAAGGGAGACAGCCTCCAAGGTGAAAGCCATCATGGAGGAGATAGGCATAAGCAAACTCAAGGATAGGATGCCCCATAATCTATCGGGCGGGGAGAAGAAGAAGGTCGCTCTGGCCGGAGCGCTCGTGACCGACCCCCGCCTTCTGATCTTGGACGAGTCGTTTGAAGGACTCGACCAGCGGAGCAAGAGGGATATGGCCGATATCATTCTCAAAGTCAACAGAGAGAAGGGGACGACTGTTATCGTCACCACCCACGATGTCGGTTTAGTCTGGCGTTTTGCCGATGTTGTCTATTTGATCAACCACAATGAGATAGTCGGTCGAGGCAACCCGATTGAAATCTTTTCGGACCTAAAGGGTCTTGAGCCGGTCGATATGGCACCTCCGGGAGTTTTGGTACTCTTTTCTCTGCTCAGAGAGATGGGTTATAGTCTCGACAGAGTGAAGGACGAAAATGAAGCCGCGATCGCCATCGATGAACTGATAAAGAGGCAGCTTTTTCATAGATGACCCCCAAAGTTTGGCGCTGAAGGAAGAAAATGAAATTACTGGTCTCCCATGATATAATCACTTTGGAGGATTCTATGATGACCAGGGAATTCAATGTTGTAATCGAAAAAGACGAAGATGGTTATTTTGTCGCATCGGTTCCCGCTTTGCGGGGATGCCACACGCAAGCCAAATCCCTCGATGTGTTGATGAAACGCGTGGAAGAGGCCATCAAGCTCTGCCTTGAAGTTGATGAGCCCGTGTTCAGTGAGTTTATCGGCATTCAGCGCATCGCGGTCTCTTCATGAGCACCTTTCCATCTGTTACCGGTTCCCGCCTTATCAAGGCACTTTCGAAACTTGGTTTTGAAGTGGTGCGTACGAGAGGGAGCCATCATTTCTTGCACCATCCGGATGGAAGGTGCACGGTCGTACCCGTGCACCGGGGTGAAACGATCGGGCAGGGGCTCCTCGCTCAAATCCTGCGAGATTGTGAACTTTCCCGCAACGATCTTCAAGAAATACTTTAAGTGAACCATAGCTCTAGAGGCTAAGGGTTGAATTTTGATCAGCTGTCATTTCCACCAAAGGTAGACTTACCAGCCAGAGTCCGCCTATGACGGGTTTTGCCACTTTTCTGAAGGCGAGCCCAAGAAAAGTAAACGGGGGAAACGCTCTTAACCCCGAAGCGGTTTTAAACGATCCAATCCGCTGGCTTTGTCGTAAAAAGCCAGCCCAAAAACCCTCATCAAAATCTGTTGTCAACACCATCGTTGCGCTATTCAAGGCTA
>JBBIRY010000020.1:0-14693 GCA_037441605.1 Actinomycetota bacterium
GAAGGTTGCGGTACCTCTGGCGGTAATCGAGACCGAACCCAACCAGAAAGTGATCGCCGACTTCAAACCCCTTGTAATCGATGGGTATATCGATGATTCTCCTTACCGATTTGTCCAACAGAGTGCAGACCTTAATGCTGGCTGGATTGCGCGCCCTAAGATTTGAAAGAAGATAGTTTAAGGTAAGTCCGGTATCGATGATATCCTCGACAAGGATGATCTCCCTGCCCTCGATGCTCTCATCTAGATCTTTGACGAACTTGACCGCGCCGGTCTCCTCTGTCGATGTCCCGTAGCTTGAGATGGCCAAAAAATCGACTGTTATGGGAATCTTTATCTCTAGCATCAACTCCGTCAAAAAAACTACCCCGCCCTTGAGCACGTTAACCAAAAGAGGGGTTAGGCCATGATAATCCGCAGAAATTTCTTTGGCTATAGACTTTATTCTTGTCTTTAGCTCATCCTTTGTAAAAAGTATCTCTTCTATATCCCCCTCATAGCCTTCCACTTGACCTCTTTTTCCGAAAGTTTATCTACATCAGTCCTTGATCTGTTGGGAGCCCATATTTGGCCATTAAGTTCTTGAAGTCCTTCTGATAGAAGATCTTAATATTTAAATGTGGATAAAGCTCCTTAACTCTTCTTACCTTATAGTTCTTCTTTGTAACCAGGCGCTGGTTCATGGTGGTAAGTTCGATATATAGATTTATATCGGGAAGATAGAAATCAGGGGTGAAGCTCTTTATGACATTTCCCTTCTTGTCCCATTCTATCGGGAAGGTTTTTGGCTCATAGAGCCAATTGATCTTGTAAAAATCCAGAATTTTTGCGCATATCTTTTCGCTTGGATGTGAAAATTCGACCTCGTCGGCTGACTTATAATTCAAGGTTTAACCATCCTTTTCGACCAAGATAAGCCGGCTGAGTTAGAGCGGTTTTTGGTCTTCTGCGTCCTTGGGTAAAAGATCTATCCCGTAGAAAGAGTTAACTGACTTCCTAAGGAAAATATTTTTTAGTTCTTGGGTCAATTCAATAAAATTTATGAGGTCATTAAGGGCTTTCTTTCTGGCTTTATCCCCTTTTTGGGTTAAGGTATGCGGAAATATCTGCTGGTAGAATGAGAGTTCCCGCTCAATGGCGTTTTCCAGATAACGAATATGGCGCATCTCCAAACCATATCCTTCGAGTTTTTTTTCAAGCTTTAATATTGAAGGGTCAAAAGAAGCAACCGCATCCGTTTTGACGGCGTCTTGTGGGCCGGAAGAACTTTCATTGACAACTGGTTTGGACCGATCGGGGTTTATGGTTTTTCTTAGTGGGTCGGGATTAGGACTTAAAGAGCAAAAAGCTTCCTCTTTTAATAATGTCTTTGAACCTTCAAAATGCTCTTTCTTTAAGGCCCCGCTCTTTGCATAAGTGTTTAAATTCGCCCTGATAACATTTAGGGGTAAAAACTTTTCTCTTTGCAGTTGAAGTATGGTTCTTATTCTTTCGATATCTTTTTGGGAAAACTTGCGGTATCCGCCGTTCGTTCTTTTGGGACTTATCAAGCCCTCATCCTCTAGATACCTTATTTTGCTTACCGAAAGGGTTGGAAATTCGCGCCTTAGCTCTTGGACAACCTCACCTATGGTCGCGTAATCCCTATCGGTCGATCCATACATCTATTTCACACCTTTTTCGATTTTGATTAGTCGGACATAAAGCGCAGTTTGAACCTGCCGATTTGAATCTTATCGCCTGAGGTCAAGAAGACCTCTTCGATCAACTCCTCATTTACGTAGGTTCCATTCAGACTGCCGAGATCTTTGAGTAAAAAACCATCCTCGCCTACGCTTATCTCTGCGTGTTTTCTGGATACGGTTATATCGTCAAGGAAGATATCGCTCCCCAGATGACGGCCTATCAATATTGCCGGCTTATTGAGGGAGAAGGCGACTCCAAGGGTGGGGCCTTTTTCAACTATTAGTGCCGGCCCGCTAAGCTGATCAGCCTCTTTCTGTAAGTCCTTGAGGGTTTCTGCCTCTATTGCGGGCATAAAGGTCGTTTCGCCGGCGGACAAAGGCTGATTGATGTCTCTTTTGCATTTTGGACAGATCCCGCCTTCGATCTTGCCCTCAAAGCCACATCTTGGACAAGCCAACTCTGCCTCCTGTTCTTTCATGCTTTATAGGCCTTTGGCCAATATCTCGGCCAATTTTGCTATATCCATCTTAAGGGAAGAGTCATTTTTGGCTTTTACCCTTTCGGTCAGTTCGGCTCGGATCAAATCTATGCGGCCAGGAATAATTCGCCGCTTCGATGAGATCTCCTCTTCCTCTTTGTAAAGTTTATCGAGTATATCTTAGAGCTTTTCCGTCGTCTTTAATGGTAGGTTAAGAGTTAGTATATACCAACTCCAAGGAGTTATGAAACAAGATTCTTGAAGAAGAGCGAGAGCTTGTTCATTATTTCTATGAAAATACTTAATATATTCCAGAAGAAGCTCTTATTTACGTCATTCTTTGCGACTAGATCGACCGCGGCTAAGTCGCCGCCTTCATTGCAGAGGATCAACTGACCAACCCTTTCTCCCCTCTTGATCGATCTGTTTGGGTAGCTCGTTACTATCGATTTTTCAAAGCTAAGCTCCTCGCCATCCTTCATGAGCATTACAACATCTTCTGCAGGCTGGGCCGAGATCTCTCCCAAAGCCCTGCCCCAAATGGGTAACGTTTTGAACTCCTCGTCTTTTGTCATAACGGTCTTCCGGCTAAAGGCAGCAAAACCATAATTTAGAATTATTTCTGAGTCTTGATAACATTCTTCACTGCCCGCTGAATTTAAGACCACGGCTATCAGCTCTTTATCACCCTTCACCGCTGAAGATACAAGACAATGGCCGGCCTCTTTCGTGTATCCGGTCTTGACTCCGGTAACGTAATCTAGTTTTAAAAGAAGCTTATTGTGATTCGTTATCGATCTTGGCAAATCATGCCCCGACCAAGGAATCTTGTGCGATTTGGTTGCGACCATCTTCGCAAAGGTCTCGTTCTTAAGGGCATACCTTGCCATCAGACCGAGATCATAGGCGGTAGACTCATGCCCCGTCTCTTGAAGTCCTGTTGGATTCTTAAAGAAGGTATCTTGGGCGCCTATCTCTTTGGCCTTCCGGTTCATCATGGACACAAAATCGTTGACCGTCCCGCCCACGCTTTCTGCCAAAACGACCGCCGAATCATTGCCCGACTTCAAAAGGGTTCCAAAGAGAAGGTTCTCGACCGACATCATTTCGCCCGGCTCAAGGTAAATCTCGGCCTCGCCAACCGCCGCAGCCTGCGGACTTGTTACAGCAATATCATCAAGGTCTAAGTTTTCTATGGCCAATATTGCGGTCATCATTTTGGTCGTGCTCGCAACCGGTCTCAGCGTGCGAGACTTCTTCTCCCAGAGCGTCCGCCCCGTCTTGGCATCGATTAAAATGGCCGATGAGGCTGTAATCTCAGGCGATGAAACCGCAAATGAGGCCTGAGTGGACAGGAGGCTGAATATGAGGGTGGCGATGAAAATTAGGACCACCATGATCCGAAAGCTCAAAGCCGTTATCTCAATCATCCGCCGAAGCTGAGCCAAGTTTTTCCAAGCGGTCAGAATTGTTTTCTTTGTGAGCATAAAAATTATTTAACCTTTAGGAAGAGTCTTTTTCGTAAGGCTATCGTTAAATCCGTCCTTAGGGAAGAATCTTACATATTGTAAAGGTCTTCGGATTTGATGAGCGAAAAGCCCGCGCCCTTCAAAAGATCTATCGCTTTATCGCTATCTTCGACTCTAAGGATGAGGATGGCGGATTGGGTTTTCTTCTCAAGAAAGCAATATATGTATTCGACGTTTACGTTTTCGGCCCTCAAAACCTCCAAGGCTTTTGAGAGACCTCCGGGTTCATCGCTGACTTCGATGGCAATGACATCGGTTTCGGTCACGGTAAAGCCGCTCGATTTCAATACCTTATGGGCCTTGACCGGATCATTTACGATCATCCTCAAAACCCCGTAATCTGCGGTGTCGGCAACGGAAAGCGCTCTGATATTAATATCGTTTTCACCTAAAATCTTTGTAGCTTCAGCCAAGCGGCCCCACTTGTTCTCTAAAAATACGGAAATCTGTTTAGCCTTCAATCCGGCCTGCATCTTTGAAGGAGTCTTGATAGAATTTTGCGTTAAAATTAACCCGGCTCAAATTCTTTTTGAGCCTTTCGAGCTGAACGGCCTCGATCTTGTCTCTAGCCATCGTCTCGACCTTAAGATTGAAGATCATGCTTCCCCCTTAAATACCTTCGGCTGAATTGTTTGGAGTTGACATGGGCGCAGGCAGTGAAATGCTGGCCGGTCCAATCCTTACTATGGCATTTTTTGGCCGATAACGGCTGAAGAATTTATCTTCTAAAACTACCGCATCGCCTCTTTTAACGGTCCGATAGACCGTTATATCGAAGCCCCCAAAACCTGCTTCGTCGACTACCCGTTGACCGCTTGCAAGAGATGGATCTTCGGTAATATCTTCGCCATAATTTTTTGGATTGCTCCTGGATGAGGTGGCAAAAGCTACCTCCGTACCAAAGTTTGTACTATAGAATGCAACCGTAATCGAGCTTGCCGTATAAGAGGCTTTGATTAGAATATGAGCTTCGGTGTCGTTTCTGAATTTGAAGTCCTTATCCCCGTAAGATACGGTGGCATCCCGTCCGATCGGGTATTTGCTGATATAGAAACTGTGGTTGGTCCGCTCAACTATCGGGTAGCCGGCAAAGAAGGCGGTATTGAAGATGGTCGATCCGACTTGGCAAACGCCGCCCCCGATGGTGGGGATCAGTTTGCCGCCGATTATCGTGGGAGCCTCCTTGTAGCCCTTAGCGGCAGTCCTTGGACCTATCGTATCATTGAAGGAGAATACAGCGCCCGGAGGAACTATGGTCCCATTCAATGAACTGGCTAAAAGGTGGATGTTGCTGATCCTGGCCGGAGCATTTGGCGGATAATTTGTGGTGAACCTTGAAACCAGCTCGTTGATGCCCATCTTTTTGGCCTCATCGCTGGTAAGACGCGGTTCAATTTCGCCGACTTTTAGGACTATCTCCTGCGGTCCGGAAACATCAAAAGACTTTTCAATTTTGGAAATGCAATCGACATAGTCGATGCCGACGCCAACCTTTCCAGCAACGACTCTTACCTTGTCTTCAACGATTTCAAAGGTCGCATCTTTTGGACGCTCGCCTTCATAGACGAATTTCCTTTCCAACAAGTCACGGAGCTTATCCTCATCGACGCCAAGCTTAATATAGTAGCCGCCCTCTCCCCTCGACTTATCTTCAACCGCAAGAAAAGCGATTATCCCCCTCAAGGTTTCACCTTTTAGGGTCAAGCTCTGTTCTTCAAATTTAAGGGTTAAGGGGTCTTTGAGAGACCTTAACGCCTCATCCTTTACGATCAGAAGCTCACCCTCGGTAACAAAGGGTTTTGCCTCTATCAAGGTAAGAGGAATCTCCCTCTTGCCATCTTGATAAATCATCTGAGCAATTAAGGTCTTTAGCCCCTCTTTATCGACACCAAGCCCGGTCGTGCTTTTGGATATGTCAATATCTGAACCATCCATCGTTATTGTTGCATCGATGGGCTCTACGTTGACCTCATCGGCTATGGAGGATATGAGCCCGGCTAATACGTCTTCGTCGTATTCGACTTCAAGCGGGAGAGTGAAAGACCTTACCCAAGCGAGAATGCGGTCCTTTATGATGGTGGTAAATCCGCCCTCTCGGCCGTATTTCAATGCCTTGTCTATCGATGAGTCAACATTGACAGAAGCCTTTAGCTCTTCGGGAGAGATGTGCCAATTCTTATCTTTCCCTAGAATCAAGATCTCTCTTCCTTGAAGACCTTTTATGGACTCCTCAAGCTTCGCCTTCGCTTCCCCCCTGCTGAGCAGGCCAACCGGAATGTCCCCAATCTTGACTCCATACCTAATCTTGCCATTGGTTGCCGCCGCATCTGCAATTATGGGCAGAACCAGAATTAAGATTAACCCCAAAATAATGTAGAACTCTATCCGCTTGTCTTTGCCAAATGAAATCTTCTTATCCATATTTGAATGGATTTCATCCTTTCATCGTTTATTTTACTCGTGGGATGGTAACGCTTTCTCTCTTAATAACATCAAAGGTCACGCCCTCATATGAAGTGAAAGTATACTTTATTCCCCCTAACATTCCAACAACTTGCATGAGAGTCTCAGGGTCGCCGATCGCCTCGACTTTAAACGGCGCGCCGGCGGGCTCTCCGCCTATCAAGACTCCCAAATCGGGATCATCTTCAAAGGGGGTCTTAGATGAGATTCTAATGCCATTGATGGCGATCGCATCGGAGCTTCCGGATTTTATCTCGTTGACGAGCTCTAAAAGATCGTAGGCAGCAATTGCTCCAAAGGCATCTCTGATATTAATCTCAATCCCCTCACCAAAGACCTTGGTTGAACCAACAAATTTCTTCAGATTGTTGAGGTTGGCCTCAGACTCTTTAATTATCAACTGATTGTCCGTCTGTGAGTCTTCATATTTGAGAAGCCTAAGTTCCAGCTCTTTCTCCTCCTTGGCAAGGGCTCTGACCTCGAAATCTAAGTCACGGATAATTTCGCCAAGGTTCTCTTTGGACTCAGCGGCCAGATCTTTGACCACGTTTTGCTGAATGCGGAGCTGCGTTGCCAAGAGAAAGCCCGTTATGACTGAGACCAAGGTTATTGCAACGGTCATCCTTTGAAGTTGAAAGAGGTCTTTCGGGTCGCCGGGACGAAAGATGGCTCTCAATTTCACTCCCAATTCTTAAAGATCATCCGTCTGATTAATGCCAGATTTTGAAAGAGCCTAACCCCAAAGGCCACGATTGCGGCATAATAGAGGGGCTCTACCCCTAAGCGGTCACCGAGATAAACGATAAAGGCAGCGAAGATAGTGTTGGAGAAAAAGCCTGAAATGAAGAGTTTGTCGTTGAATTCTTTTGCCAGACTAGCCTTTATGCCGCCAAGAGCGCTGTCCAAAGCAGCCAAGGTTGCAACCCCAAGATACTTTATATAAGCTGCTGGAACCGGGATTTTAAAAACCAAGCCAAGTATGATTCCTATAACTAAACCAAAAAGTGGGAGCATCAGACCTCACCTTTAGACTTTGCGTGTTCCAGAAGAACCCGTCCCTCAAATGAGGGGAGCGTTATCTTGTTGCGATTCTTAACATTTACCGTAAGGCCGAATGATTCCGCATAATCAGTAGATAGCTGTTGAAAGGCTGGGTCTTCTGCGAGGGCCTCTCTCAACCTTTCTTGATGACCTATAACATATATGAGATACGGTGTGGAAATACGGGTCGAATTGACCATTATGGTACTGCCGGCGCATCTTATGGAGGTAGTCTCGACGATGCGTTCGCCGTTTATGGCCACACCTTTCGGCCCGCCTTTGATGAGTGCGCCGAGCACCGTCCTGAGATCATAGTCATGAATGATATAGTTGTTGGGATTTTCAAACTCTGGAAGAGTCGGGCTGTCGGCCAATGTTATCTCGAGGCCTTTGCCAGTCAGCTCGGTAAGTCCGGCCGTCTCTTTGAGGGCTTTGCTCTCATTAATGAACGAGGTAAGGCTGCCCTCGGTTGCGGCCGCCTCCTTCTCGTAGAGATCGACCCTTTTACGAAGTAACGCTATGCTGGATTTCAGGGTCTCCTTCTCCGCCTCAAGCTCCTTGATCGAGTCGACCAGTGTCTGCTTGCGGTAATCGGGAAGATTCCTCTTGAACTCCTTTTGGGAGTAGAAAGAGGTTGAAAGGAGCAGGCCGAGTATAAAAAAACCTGCAAGTAGAGAGATTTGAGCTTTTTCGGTTTTAAAGACCATATCCAATTTACAAGACCACTTTTTTAAAAAAATAATAGCTTAAAACAACATATTTAGCAAATTGCGTACGGCTCAAGACCGAAGATGGCAGCGGCTTCGTCTTTAAGTAAATTATATAAATTTTTTGACCTGCTTTCAATATAGACTCTAACCAAGGGCTCTGTACCTGACGCCCGGAATAATACCCAGGAGCCATCGTCAAGAAGGATCTTGGTTCCGGCGGTCAAATCCGGCCATAAGAACTGCCTTCATTGACTCTTCCAAAGAAGTTTTCTGCTTCCGATCAGTTTCAAAAGGTAATCGCCAAACGACGCTAGCGAGAGTAGGGCCGCAAAATAAAAGAGGGGCGCTCCAAGCGCAAAATCGATCATGACAAGGGGCACCGATACCATGATAAGCGCCGTCGTAAGTTTGCCAAGATACGTCACTTCTATCTTCAGCCCCTTGCTTCTTGCAAAATAAGCGCCCAAGAGAATCAGAAGATCCCTGATTATCACCACTAATACTATCGACAAAGGAAGCATATCCTTGATGATGAATGCCGCCAAAATCGATAGGATGAGCAGCCTATCGACGAGCGGATCGTAAAGTTTGCCAAAATCGGTGGCCGCGTTAAGACCCCTGGCAAACTTGCCGTCAAGCCAATCGGTAAAGGCGGCAAAAGCAAAGAGGACGGCCGCAAGAAAAACCTCACCCGAAAGAGCCGCATAAACGACAGCCGGAATCATGACCAATCTCACCGTGGTTATCAGGTTGGCTATGTTCAAATCACCACCACCTCTTACGCTTAAAGAAAAGGAAGATTACAAGAGAGAAGACCGCCATGAAGGCGAGGACATAATAGTAACCGTACTTCCAGCTAAGCTCGGGCATATTCTCGAAATTCATGCCGTAAAGGCTGGTTATTAAGGTTAGGGGCATGAAGATGGTTGCAACTATCGTCAGGCGCTTCATGACCTCGTTCAACCTGTTCGAGATCTGACTCAAGTATATCTCCATCGCTAGCGAGATGATCTCCCTCGAGGTATCCACGAGGTCCAAGATCCTAACCAAGTGATCGTAGATATCCTGAAAATAGAGGTAGACGTCTTCACCCAAGAACTTCTCGTGCCTGATAAGCAGGGAGATGACCTCCCTTTGAGGCGCGACTATCTTTCTTATCGATAAGAGTCTGCGCTTGTAGTCGAAGAGCCTTTTGAGCTGGTCTTGGTCGGTAGCTTCGAAAATCTCGTCTTCTAGAAGATCGATGTCGTCACTTATCTTGTCGACCAGGATGTAGTATTCATCGACCATGTGATCGATTATGGCGTGGAGGATGAAGCCCGGTCCTCTGGCCATCAGGTTCTTCGACTCCTTGGCTCTCTCGAAGAGCTTCGCAAGGCTGTTTATCTCGCCATGGTGGATGGTCACGACCAGGTTTGATGTCACAAAGATGTCGACTTCGCAAAAGGGCGGCTCGTGGAAATTACCATCGGCAAGAGGACTGTGCCAGACGATGAAGAGGTGGTCGCTATAGGTGTCTATCTTTGGAAGATTGAATTCGGTTTTGGCGTCCTCCATGGCGAGTGGGTGAAAACCGAAGTGATCGACGAGAAGGCCGAGTTCATCCTGATCGGGAGAGATAAGGTCCAGCCATCCGACCGCGCCCTCCTTACTAAAAGCGCTTTTTAGATCACTCTGGCTGACCGTAAAGCTGCTTCCCTCCTGATATACAAGAGCCTTGATCATCGAGCCTCCCTGATGAATCGATTCAATCTTAACATGCATCGTAAGCTTTCGAAAACGAGGTCAGAGTCATTTTGAGAAGAGCCTAAAACGTGAAAAGCCAGTGACTTGCTCGAAGCTGATTTTGGACCGAATATTAGAATCTTAGCCAACCGCGGACATCGCAAAAGAGAAATTCGCAGAACGGAGCCTTGCTTTCTTATGACATCGAAACTTCTGCCCATAACCTTTAGTCAGAACTAAGACCTATATGAAATCTTCGTCTTGATCCCTCTTTAACTTTAGGCCTCTCTTCTTATCTTGTTGAGATTCGAAGTTATTCAGTTCGTTCATCCTCAGCTTAGGATTTTTGAACCTCTTGTAACCGGTGTAGTTATAGAAGGTTTTGGAAGACTTGACGACGCCGTCTGGGCCACAGAGAAGATACGTCACTATGGCGCCTCCGTTATGGAGGAGCCTTGACGAGAAGAGCCTCCTTTTTACCTTGTTGTTTCCACCGGCATAGACCGGCTTTAAGGCCAGAAGATCGGTTCCCTCTTGTTCGATATATGCGGCGATATTTTCCGCCTTCAGAAGCGCTTCCATGAAAGTCTCCCCGCTGCCTTCCTTATTGGAAGAGAGTGTCTCCACAAGAGAGTCGCATTGCTTATTTAAAGTAACCAGCCTCTCTGTGAGAGCCGAACCTAAGTCCTTTAGTTGATTGAGCCTGTTTTCAGCTCGGACTTTTAAGAGCTTTAAATCGAAGAGGGCGGTCAACAAGGCTTTGGATGGATTCGCGATGGCATTTGGATTGATGACCTCTATTCCGTCGCGCTTAAGATAACTGGCAACCTCAGCAAAGAGAGCCTCCTCTACGAGGTTAAACTCTGAAAAGGTGATGCTGGTATCAGACTTAAATAGACTGGCGATATCCAAGAAGGACTTCAGGGCAATCGGGGCTACGGTTGAGATCACCGTCTTGGCCGCCGAGGCGGTTAGAGCTCTTGCCTTCTCGGCCTCTTCCTTGATAAGGTGCTCATACTCTTTCACCTCGATGTGGCCGTCATGTCCCCGCCCTTTTATCTTGGCGATGACTTCACCTTCTATCTTAAGAGCCTCCTCATACTCATCACACAAGAGCTTTATCGAAATAATAAAGGAGCGATAGGCGGCCACCTCTTCCAGGTGGCTGGAGGTGTAGATCATCACCCTTTCGCTGCCTATGCGTCCCACTTCTAATGCTATCTCCGAAGCAATTTCGGCGATCGCTTTGTATGTTAATATTCTGGCCTCAAGATCCGCTCTTTCGCCCAGATTGATCTTGCCCTCCATTGGAGTCGGCGCTCCCTCCAAGAGCTTCGCAGAGAAAATCTCTTTTCTGCCCTCAGTCATCTTTCTTTCAAGCTCGATCAATTTCAGTTCTAGCTCGGCTTTTTCCAGTTGCTCCTTGAGCTCACTCATTTCGCTCTTAGAGTTTGAATCTTTGCTCAAAATTAGCTCCTTTGGTCACATTTAAGTTGAATTGCTTTGAAAAACCTATGCCAACTATAATCAACTCTTGCGAAGATATCAACATGGATTTTATAAAATCAGAGTGATATAAGGGCATCTAGCTGCGGCTATTGCTTTAACGTCTCAAAGAGAACTTAATCAAAAAGATGGTCGAAACCAGCAGACCGAAGAGTGAAACCACGAGCAATGAAAGCAACCACAAACTGGGCAAATAGAATTCGAATTCATCCGAGCATTCGGCGCAGCCATCTAAAGTTGCTATTACCTTATAGCGCCCTGAAAGACCCTTTATGCCGTTTATGGACGCTACGCCCTCTTTACCCGGTGTTATGGATGCAGACTTAAAGGATTGCGTTATTTCCCCTCCATCTTCGGGTATCTTCTTTATGATGAGCCTGCCGGTCGGGCTCACGTCGACGCTGCCCTCATTCTTGATTTTGACCAAAAACTTAGGCCGGGCCAGCCACTCGCCTTCGAGATCAATCGCGAATATTTCCGCCTTTGAGAGGGGCTGAACTTGAATCGATGCCTTTATGCCAATACGCCCGCTAATATTTACGCCCTTTTGGTTCTTTTGGCCGCTATCCTCCGAGACGAAGATAGCGGCATCGTAGCGGCCGGCTTTTCGCCCAAAAGGTACTTCTATGCGATATTTGACCCTTCTGGTTGCGCCCGGGCCGATGCTGACCCTTGCTTCATCAAAAGTTATCCATCTAAAGACGGAATCAAGATCATCTTCAGCGAGCTCATCGTAGGTTTCACCGTTTTTAGTCTTGATTACGTCTTGAGCATCAAGCAGAACGGCTACCGCCTTGCTGGAGGTATTTTCCAAAACTATCTCGCCTGATGATACGGCCCCGGGCGGGGCGGATAGATTTATTTTTAGGGGCCTGACCATGATGCCGCCATTTACGCTCTGGGCGACCGCAAGCTCCGCAATGATTAGAGTAATCAGGATTGTTTTCGAAAGAAGAAGGGCGCACCTTTTCATGATTACGTCGTCGTGGTCACGGTATATGTTATATCGGTTGAATAAAACTCTTCAGATGCTTCATCATCCCATTCAAGCTTTAGCCGGTAGTCGAAATAATAGGGTATCCCTTGGCCGGCTGGTTGATTGGTATAAATCGTATTGCCTAAGCTGGAAAAGGAGGTCCAATTTCCGTCATTTGACGCATTTGGAACTTGATCCTTTGCAAACATGAGCCTTGCGATTGATATATATTTGATCGGTGAATCATAGGATATGAAGTCGGAAGATGTCGATGCGATATCGAAGGTAGACCCTGAGACGGAGACTTCAAGCTTTACCGCATAGGGAACGCCGGTAGTGTCTCCGATGGTATATTCCTGAGCCGGCATTATGCCTCCAAAATCCATAACCAAAATCTGTGGATTACCGGGATCGTAGACTTGGTAACTAGAGGTAGCCGGATTATAAACGCTCAAGATGAGCATGGCTGCAGAATCTTCGACCGTGGTAATATCGGTTGCGATATCAATAAAATCATCATACCCCCAAGATCCGGTCACAGTGGTGATATTTGTCGCCCCGCCCGGTGCGTCAGCCGGAATATTTACTTTAACTATAAAGCTCACACTTCCCGGATAGGCGGGGATATCTATCGAGGCTATATCTTGGGTATCAGAGGCATCCCGTATGACAGACGTCCAACCATCAGCCGCTAAGCTGTCGCTTTTAGCCAGATTGACCGTCCTGGCCTCAACCGAATAGCTCTCTATGGTGTGGGTATATGTTTTAGTTGTTCCTCGGGCCCCCGTATCCGAATAATCGGGAGATATGATGAAGTAGTCAGCAACGGGCGCAACGGGCGTAACGCTCACTTCAACGCCGGTTGGCGAGTAGTTTCCGCGAATATCCTTGGCGAAGACCCGGTAGAAATAGGTTGTGCCATTGATAAGGCCCGTGTCCGTAAAGGGGGAGGCGCTGCCGGTATATCTGACGATGCTGGTGCCTATTAAGCTATCAACCGCAGGAGATGAGCCTTCGGACGGAATATTACTTATACTGCTCGTGTTCCGTAAGATCAGCACGTTCGAGAAGTCTGAATCTGTGGGATTTGTCCAACTTAAGCTCGCCTGGGTATCACCAGGTGTGGCAATGAGCCCGGCCGCGTTGCCTGGCGAAAGATTATCAATGGTCAGAGGATTAATGTTTGCGTCCGTTCCGGTATGAATATATGGGGTCGTCGGTGCGCTCGTCCAAGAGGTAACCGGAGCCGTAACGGCGTATGACCCGCCCGGCGGGGCGGGCATATTCGAATGGCTTAAAGGTATTATGCGCACCTTGTAGCTCGCTTGCGTCGTCGTTGCGGTAATTGATACGGAGATTGTGTTTGAGCCGGCGGCTGGCGAATTTATAAAACCAAGACTATTATTCAAACTATCCGTTATCTTCAATGTTTGTATACCGCTGCCGCTCGAAAGGTTAATCGTAACTGAGGTGATGCTTTCGGTTGTTTCGATGATGGCAGGCTTTAATGCCATTTGAACAGAGACGCCAGCATCCGGTCCATTAGCGGTTTGGGCCGCGCCGGCCGCTCCCGTTGAACCGGCCGTGGCCTGAATGCCGTAAGCTAAACCCAAACTATTGTCATTTCCGGCCGTATTAAGGTCCAGCCCCGCCAAAGTGGCAGGTATCCCCGTAAAATTGCCCCAATTATTATTATCCTGCGACCCGAAGAGATGAAGGATCATATCGCCGCTTGTGGTCGTCGTGATGGGGGCCGTATTGATGGGTGAATCGGCATTGCTTTGAACCGTGCCGACCACGTCGAAGGGGCTGCCCGCGTTGACGGCGCCCCGAAAAGCGTGCATTCTGGCAATCGCGGCGTTTCCGCCCGAGTGGGCCACGGTCGGAGCCGTTTCCGTGCCCGCGGTCCTCTTCCACCAGACCTCTAAGCGGTTGGCGGTATTCCCGTTACCTTCGACCACGTTGGTCCAACCGGCTGGCATCGTCGAGTTGACATTATCCCTTGAGTGGAGAACCACAATCAATATATCGTTATTCTGTATCCCCGATGGGACGGGGATATTGTTCAAATTGCCGCTGCCAACCATAACAGCCGATCCATTTCCCACATAAAACATAGTGCCAGAGTTAGTCTGAAGGGTGAACGCGTTCACGTCGGTCTCGGCTGCGCCGGGTCCGATGGTGTTTGCAACCGGGTCCGTTCCGCTGCCAAGGGTGGTTATGCCAGGTCTTATGGCCATTTGAACCGAGACGCCCGCATCCGGTCCATTAGCGGTTTGGGCCGCGCCGGCCGCTCCCGTTGAACCGGCCGTGGCTTGAATACCGTAAGTCAGGGCCAAGCTGTTGTCAGCATAGAGTATTCCGGGGTCGTAGGCATTCTGTGCAGCCAGAGTATTGGGTATCCCCGTAAAATTGCCCCAATTATTGTCATCCTGCGACCCGAAGAGATGAAGGATCATATCGCCGCTTGTGGTCGTCGTGATGGGGGCCGTACTGATGGGTGAATCGGCATTGCTTTGAACCGTGCCGACCACGTCGAAGGGGCTGCCCGCGTTGACGGCGCCCCGAAAAGCGTGCAT